>JASHTQ010000098.1 GCA_030040475.1 Streptosporangiaceae bacterium | reverse complement strand
TTTTCTTATCTCCTAGACCCGCGCTATAGGGCTCTGATCCGCGATGACTCACCGGTCATCCGAAAGCTGCGAGAGCTGGGACAAGCCATCAACGCAGCACCCGATACCCGATGGGGCGAAGTGCAAGAACTCCTCGAACGCTACGGCTACAACTGACCCGGGTGAATGGAGGTACCGTTCTGCCGCTGCCCGTGCACCTCGCTACTTGGCGTCGCGTGGCCCGCCCGGGACGTCCCAGGTGGTCCAGCGGAACGGCACGCCGAAGGTCGTCTTCGGGTCGGTGATCAGCGTCTGGTCGTCGCGCCCGGCTGTCCTGATGCCCTTCTCGGTGAAGTACGCCTCGGTGTCGTCGAGGTCCTGCACCTTGAATGCGGCCGCGTGGTGGCTGTCGCCGAACCTGGCCGCGTCCTCGGCCGCGATCGTGCCGTCCTTCACCGGCTTCGACAGCTGGATCACCGTGTCACCGAGCTGCACGTACACGTCCTCGGTACCCGTCAGGTCCGAGCCGCCCTTGTGCAGCAGCGTGCCACCGAACCCCTCGGTGTAGATCGTCTCCGCGCGGTCGAGGTCGCGGGCGATGATCGTGGTGTACGCCAGGCCGGGGGTCTTGACCGGATGGTTGTTGATCCACCAGTCCCCGTCCCAGTCGGGGAGAAAGCGGAAGTCCTGGTTCTGCATGTTCGTGAAACGTGGGTCGAAGAACTCGATCTGGGTGAACGTCTCCTTCGGGTGCGTGAAGACCGAGGTGTTGGCATGCTGCTCGTCCCAGACCGGCTCTTCGGTGAGCGGCTTGCCGCCCTCGCCGTAGGTGCGCAGGCCGAGCTCCTGGGTCCTGCGCCAGATGTCGACCGTGTCGTCGGCGTAGTAGGCGATGGAGTGCCAGTGGTCGCCGAACCGGCTGTAGAACCGGCCGAGCGGGAACTGAGACCAGTCGGGCTCGGCGAAGGCCGGCGCCAGCGGCTCGATGACGGTGTCGCCCAGCAAGACGAGCGACGCGTCACGGCGCTCTCCGGGCATGTAGCTGTGCGGCATGAACACCTTCACCGCGAACACGTCGTCGTACCAGGCCTCGAGCTCGCCGAGCCGGCCGGTCATGTGGATGATGTGAAATAGCTTCCCGACTGCCATCTGACGGTTCCTTACCAGCATCGCGACGGTCACCGGGCCCGCTGAACGGTGATCCGTCTGGCGTGGGCCTCAAGATCGTGAGAGCGGGCAAACACGCACCTGAAACTTGATACTTTTAAATATATCACGCCAGCGGCCGGGTGCCAGGCGGGACGGCGCCGCGCTGGCCGGCGCGTGTTGCCCCCCGGGGCGACAGCCGTACCGAGGCCGTCGGGGCAGGCCCGCGCTCTCGGCCTGCTCGCCTCGTCCTCGAGCATGCGCTGACCGCCATTCGTAATGAATTCCCGAACTTGGCAGAAAAAGCCACCGCCCGTTCAGCAGAAAAGACCTATTTTTCCGAACGGACGGTGGTT
The DNA here is from genome assembly GCA_030040475.1 of Streptosporangiaceae bacterium. The sequence goes on along the minus strand of JASHTQ010000098.1, from coordinate 7,266 downwards.
TCACCTCCAGCATCGCGCCTTTAGGCGAGTGGCCGGCCCGCGCATCGCACCGGGCGGCGGCCGCGGCTGGAAATCGACGAAGCGACTCGTCGCCGCCAGCGCACGCAGCCGGACGCGCTCCCGCCCGGCGAGCGGATGGCCACGGGACATCACGGCGACCAGCGGCTCGACACGACCGAACGGGATGAAGCGCACGTCCGGCGGCAGCACCGAACCGTCGTCCCGGCGGGGAATGCCGTCGGCGTTAATCTCGTGACATCGCCGGGGCGGTGCGCGATAGTCCGGTGCGTGGCTGAGACGATCGTCCGCTTCAGCGTGGCAGGCTCTCAGCCTGGCCAACTCTGCGGCAGGACAACACGCCAGACACGCGCCCACCCCTCCGGGGGCGTCCGTGGCGTCGAGGATCTCTCGTCCACGCCCAGCGCCCGAGCCAGGTCAGCGCGACGCGCGCACCGCGCGACAATGACACAACCGGCACGGCACGCCTCATTCACGCAGGAGCGAAGGTTACGAAAGCGTCACGTTTTGTCTGGCCGTCGTCCTGATGGCTCTTTAACGCGTCACCTTTGAAGGCGGAATGAGGGGCTCTGTTGAAAGGGGAATGGCAATGTCATACAGCGTAACTTTCGACACCGAGGACATCGCCAACAAAGCGGCCGCAATCCAGGCGACGGCTGGCGAGATCGAGACTCAGCTTGCCCAGCTGACCAGTCAGATGGGCGCGCTAGCGGAGACGTATACGGGCGCTGGCGCCAGCGCCTTCCAAGAGGTTTACGCGCAGTGGAAGACGACTGCGGCCCAGATGAAGGAGGAGCTCGCCGAGATCGGCGTCGCCCTGGGCAACACGGGCCAGGCGCGCGGCGACGTGGAGCAGCAGATCGCCGGTCAGTGGGCCTCGGCCCTATAGCCGATGCCAGCAATGGACGAGGCCGTTCTGTATGTCCTGGCCGCCCCGCAGCCTGACTCCGGTGTACCTGCCTACCTCGTGTACGAGGTAGGCGGGGTGGGCTGCGTGATCGCCTATACCGACCTGGACCGCCTGGTCGAGCACTGCGGCGAGTACCAGCCGTGGCTGGGGATCAAGATCGGCGCGCTCATGGCGGACCTGCGAGACCAGCGCCTGCCTGGTCCGGTGGTGAACCTGCCGCTGAACCGGGCGCTGTGGTGGACAGCCGACGGGCCGCCGTCGCGGACGCCGCCCGTGGCGACGGGTAACGGTGCGGGGGAGCGGCTGTCATGACCGAGGCACGGGCCGGGTTCGACATCGGCGCGCTGCAGGCCGGCGCGGCGGAGATCAGCCACGCCAGCGGCCTGTTCAGCCAGGCATCGGGACAGGTCGGCGGCACGCCGCGAGCGGCGGCGCCGCTGGATGCCGACGAGCTGCTGGACCGGCTCCTCACGGCCGTCTCGGGCGCGCTCGGCCGGGCGGCGCGCGAGCTCGACGGCCTTGGGGCAGGCCTGTCCACCACCGCGGCCAGCTACCAGAACGCCGAAAGGATCCTCGCGAACTGGAACGTGCCCGGCGCAGGGGAGACGAGGCTGTGAGCGCGCTCGGCGTGACCGGCGACCCAGGCGGCTGGCAGCACGCCGGCGACACGATCGCGGCAACGGTCAGGCAGCTCACCGACGGGCTGGACGCCGCGGACGCGCAGGGCGGTAGCGGCCTGCGCGGAGCCTGGTACGGGCCGGTGGCCGACGCCCACCAGGAGCTGTGGAGCAAACGGCATGGCCGCTACAGCGACCTGCTCTACCAGGCCGGACGTGCCGCGGGTGCGCTCGGGGACTTCGCCGGGCGGCTCTGGAACTTCCAGGCTCAGGCAACCAACCTGGAGAGTCAGTGGCTCGGCATCGGGCTCCACCTGACCCCCGACGGCATGTCTTTCACGCTGCCCCTGGGCTGGGAAAACCTCGAGCACGACATCCAGAGCCTCCTGCACGCCCAGGTGGCGGAGGCCGTGCGGGAGGTCGAGGCGATGTGGGAGGACATCAGGGGCGCGGTATCCGACCTGGTGACAATCGTCGAGTCGGTCGTCGACGCGGTAGCGGACTTCGACGCGATCGAGCTCAGCGTGACCCTCGCGGCGGTCGGCTGGACTGCCGGGACGATATGGCGCGATTTGATCGAGCACCCGCTCGACGTCGCCGGCAGCGTCCTTGGCGTAGAAGGCGATCTCATCGCGGCCAGGGCGGCGCACAACCTGGCGGTCGCGAAGTCCCTCTCGGCCGAGTGGCTGGAGGACGGCGATCGCGACGTGCAGGCCGCCGGACGGTCCATCCTCCTCGACGCGACTGACGACAAGCAGCTGGCGGAGGGCTTCGATGACGTCACCAAGGCGGGGGGAGTCGCCTTGGCGGTCGTCGCGGCGGGAATCACCGTCGGACAGACCTACCTCGACGCCCGCAAGCAGGGATGGGTGACAGCGATCGAGAACCACGCCGGCAGTTTGGCCGAAGCGGGAGCAGGCTTCGCCGTCATGGCGGTCAGCGATGCGCTCGTTGGCGGCGCGCTTGCGGGCGCGGTCGTCGCGGCACCGGTCCTGGTACCCGTCGGCCTCGCCGTCGCCGGCGCGATCGTGGTCGCAGGCGTGGGCGCGGGCGTGAACTACGAGGTCGGGCACCATCGCGCGGGCACGACCCGGGTGCTCACCGATATCGGTCACGCAATAGCGGACACGGCCACCCGGAGTGCCGAAGCCACCGGCTTGTCCCCCGCTTCCGCCAGCTGACCCGGTTAGACCTCAGGAACCTGGACGAGCAGGGACTGCCCCGCCTGGATCAGGTAGCCCCGCCCGGCCGGCCGGCTGAACACCGCGCTGCGCCCGAGCTGGATGTTGAACAGCGCGGTCGACACCTGTGTGTCTTCCGGCGTGAGCAGCAGCCCGGAACGGTGCTCGCGCACCGCCGCCAGGAAGTTCCGCGTCGGCCGCCCGAGCTGCGCCGCCGTCCCCGCGACGACCAGCCCCCAGCCCCGCTCGCGGCCCTTGCTCAGCACCCCGCTGAGCAGTCCTTCCACTTCCGGCTGGCCGGTCAGCACGTCGGCGTCGTCGGCGAGCACGACCAGCGGCCCGGCGGCGCCGTGGAGGAGCGCGAGGAGCCGGTGCGGGTCCGGCCGCTCGTCGGTGAGCACGTCGATCACCCCGGCTCTCCCGCCAAGCTCGCGCAGCGGCGACTCACGCGGCGCGAGCCCGATGACCTGGGTTTCCGAGGCAAGCAGCGACGAGGCGAGCACGGCAAGCGCCGTGGACTTGCCCGACTGGATCGGCCCGGCAACCGCGAATCCTGGTACCCGCCCGAGGTCGGGTCCGACCCAGCCGAGCTCGTCACCGCCGACGGCGACGACGGGCCGCAGCGCCCCGCGCCCAGCCCAGCCAGGCAGCGACGTGGCCCACCCGAGCGGAAGGCGGGGCGGCAGCGCGTCTACCCGCAGCGGCGCGGGCGATACCGCGGGGTGCGCGAACCGCGCGCCGGCGATCAGCTCCTTCATGGCCGCGTCCTGCGCCGGGCCGCTCGGGTCGGAGCCAGCGAAGGCAAGCTGAACCTCGCAGGCGGCAGGCAACAGCACGCCGCGCCCTTCTGAGGGGTTCGCCGGCATGGCCCCCCTGGGCACCCCCGCGAACTGGATGTCGTTGGGGCCGGACAGCCGCAGCACGATGCGCTGCGGGCAGCTGCCCGCGAGCTTCGTCAGGGCGCTGAGCCCCCCGGTGACGATGACCCGCAGCCCGCCGCCAGCGCCCTGGCTGAGCAGCCTGGTCAGCGTGGTGGCGAGCCGCCCGTAGTCGACCTGCGCGAGGTCGGTAGTGAACGTGTCCCAGCCGTCGAGCAGCAGCACCATGTAGGGCAGCCGTTCCGCGGCGGCCACCCGGCCGCGCTGCTCGGTGACCGTGGCGAACCCGTCGGCAGACAGCAGTTCGCGGCGCCGGTCGAGCTCGGCGTCGAGGCGGTCAAGCAGCCGCCCGGCCCGCTGCGGGTCGGTGTGCCTGACCACCGCGCCGCAGTGCGGCAGCTCCGACAGCTGCCCGAGCGCCCCGCCGTTGCAGTCAAGCACGTACAGGTGCACGTCGGCGGGGGAGCACCCGGTCGCGATCCCGGCGGCGACCGCGCGCAGCGCCGTGGTCCGCCCGGACAGCGCGGCACCGCCGATGAGCAGGTTGGAGTCCCGCTCCAGGTCGAACGTCAGCGGCTCCTGCCGCTGCTCGCCCGGCAGGTCGGCCATGCCGTAGGCGATGGGGGCAAGCAGCCCGCCGCCGCGTCCGGCCGAGCCGGGCGCGGCCGGCTGCGGCGGTATCGCCGCCAGCGGGATCCGCGCCGGCAGCGGGTCAAGCCACGCCCGGTGCTCCACCGGGCGGCTGCCGGTAGCCCGCACCGCGCTGACCAGTTCGGAAAGGTCGGTCGGGCCCGCGGATGCCACCCGGTGGCGCTCGGCCGTTACCTCTTCGAGCACGGTTGCCGCGCCCAGGGTCTCGAACGGCCGCGCGGTCGCGCGCAGCGGGCCAGCCGCGGCCTCACCGCCTGCCGCGCGGCCGCCGCCCGCCGGCGCGCTGGCCCATGCTCCCTGGAACTGCGTCACCGCGCCGCTGGCGATGCGCGCGAAGCCGCGTCCCAGCAGGAGCGGATCGATCTCGGCGGCGTCCGGGATGTCGATCACGTTGACCGAGGCGACCTTCTCCTCGACCCGGAAACACACCCGCAGCTTCGTGTTGTCCCTGATGTCCTCGTTGATCGCCTTCGCCGGGCTCTGCGTGGCGAGCACGAGGTGGATGCCGAGGGTCCGGCCGCGGGCGGCCAGATCGGTCATCCCCTTGAGCACGTCGGGCAGCGACTCCTTCAGGAACCGGAACTCATCGGCGATCACGAGCAGCCGCGGCAGCGTCCCGTACGCCTCCCCGGCCGCCCAGTACGTCTCGATATCCGGGCACCCGGCCTTCTCCGTGATCAGCCATTCCCGGTACCTGGCCTCCGCCTGCAGCGCGGTGAGCGCCCGCCGGCCGAGATGCTCGTCGAGATCGGTCAGATAGCCGCTGACGTGCGGCAGGTCCCGGCAGGGCTGGAAGGTGGCGCCGCCCTTGTAGTCGATGAGCACGAAGTTGAGCGCCTGCGGTGTGCTGCCGAGCGCCAGCGAGGCGACGAGGGTCTGCAGGAACTGGCTCTTGCCCGACCCGGTGGTGCCGCCGACCAGCATATGCGGTCCCTGCCTGGCGATGTCGAGGGTGAACAGCGCATCGTCCGCGAACCGCCCGAGCGGCACGGCCGTTGTCCGCCCTCCGCCGCGCCGCCACAGGTCTTCGACGATAGCGGGCGTCAGGCGATCGACACCAAAAAGATCATTGAGCCGAACGATTCCGCTGGTTCCCGCCTCCCGCACGCTCGAGCGGTCCTTGAGCGGAGCGAGCGCGCGGGCCACGTCATCGGCCCAGCGCTCGCCGACCACGTCGAGCCGGCGTACCAGCGTGCTGACACCGGTCTCCTGCTCGGTGTACCTGCCAGTCCCTCCGCTGGCCGGGTCCGTGTCCAACCGGGCCCGGCAGCCGAGGAGCTCACGGGCGTCGTCGTCGCGGATGACGACGAACACGCCGGCCGCGGGCCCCTCGAAGATCACCTGGTCGATGCCCGGAATGTCGCGGACCCCGGCCGCACCGTCAATGATCACGACGATCGCGGGACCCTGGCCGCGCAGGCCCGGCCGCTGCTGGCCGCGGTCGGCGGCACCCTGATGCCCGCCACCCAGCCCACCCAGATGCCCGCCGCCCGGTCCGGCCCGGTGCCCGCCGCCGAATCCGGCTCCGCCGAAACCCGTCCCGCCGTACCCGGACCCCTGCGGCCCGGCGCCCGCACGCCTGCTGTAGATCAGCTCGCGCAGCTCGGCGATCCGCTTCGCTCGGGTTGGCTGGTCCGTGCCGATGCTCAGCCAGCCGCCGTCCCGCTTGGCGTCCTGGCCGCCCGCCGGGCGCAGGTGCGGCAGCCAGCGAGTCCACCGCCAGGCATCGGGGTTCTCCGTGAGCAGCACGAGCCGCAGGTCACCGGGCGCGTGCGCGACCGCGAGCTGCCCGATGGCCCAGGCCAGCGCGGGGTAGCTCGCGCGCGGCGGGCCGGCGATGCCGAGCACGCCCACCGTGGCCAGGTCGGCGGCGACGGGCACGTCGGCCACCATGGGCGGCTCGGCGTCGCCGGTACCTGGCATCGCCGGCCCGCCGGGTAGCGCCGTCGGCTGCCGCCTCCCGTGCGCCTCATGGGTCCCGTGCGGCTGGCCGCGCACGGTGACGGTGCCGGCCGGCAGGTCGCCGGTGCCCAGGCGAATCCGGAGGAAGTCCTCGCCGTCCGGGACGCGCTCCCAGAGCCTGCTGCCGGGCTCGACGGCGGTAGCGGCCAGCGCGGCCGGGTCGGGCAGCGCCTCCCGCCTGGCCTGTTCCTCGGCCGCGATGGCGGCGGCCAGCCTGGCCTGGCTGGCGTCGGCGGCCTGCGCTCGCTGCCGCCTGGCGGCACGGCTCTGCCTGGCCGCGGCCCGTTTGCCCGTCAGCTGCGGAATGACCGTCGCGGCGGTACCGCCAAGCCCGATGAGCAGGAACAGCCATTGGTGGGTGGCCGCGCCGAGGGCGACGCCTGTCGCCACGGAGATCACCGGGCCGAGGATCATGGTCAGCCACGACATCCGGCCCGCGTCCTGGTGCCCGGTGCCGCCGAAGTCGATGACGACCGGGCTTGGCAGCCAGGGCCGGCCGCGCATCTGCCGGTTCACGAGCCGACTGGACGGGTCGCCGGGGTCTGGACGCAGCGCGATGCCCGGGCCGGCCGCGGCCGCGATGGTCAGCACGTCGCGACCGACCTGGATGAGCTGCCCGGGGCGGACACCGACCGGAGCGGTGCCGATCCCTGCGCCGTCAAGTCCTGTTCCGTTCTGCGACCCCAGGTCGCACAGCGTGAACGTCACGCCGTCCCCGGCGACCGTGAGCTGGCAGTGCTTGCGGCTGACGTCGGTGTTGTCGAGCCGGATGCTACCGTGCCGCCCGATAATGTGCTCCCCCGGAGCGAGCGGCACCGCGAGGCCGGCGTCGGGTCCGGAGACGACGCGGAGTTCGGCGGCACCAGGCGCAGGCGCCGTCCGCCGACCGGCGGGCGGCGGACCCCCGAGACCGACCCGGGCGCCCGCCCTGATGCCGCTGACCGCCAGCGGCATGGCCGGATCGAGCGGAGACCCGCCCAGGTAGAGCCGGGGAGACCTGCCCGGCGCGGGCGGCCGGGGCGGCCCGGGCGGCGCGGGCGGCCCGGGGA
>JASHTQ010000743.1 GCA_030040475.1 Streptosporangiaceae bacterium | reverse complement strand
CAAGCTCGATCTCGTCCACCCCGCCCGCCGGCCCGAACAGCCCGGCATTGTTGACCAGCAGGTCAAGCCGTCCCCACCGGTCTTGTACGGTCTCGAACAGCGCCGCGACCTCCGCCGGCGAGGTGACGTCCGTCGGCACCACGATCGCGTTCCCGGCAGCCCAGCCGCTATCTCCCGTCTCGCGCAGTGCTGTCTCGTGCAGTGCTGTCTCGTGCTGGGCTGTCTCGTGCAGGGGCTGTTCGCGGCGGCCGGCCAGCGCGACCTGCCAGCCCGCGCCGAGCAGCGCCCTGGCGATGCCCCGGCCCACCCCGGATCCCGCCCCGGTGACGACGGCTGTGCTCATCTCGGTCGGATCCTTCCGCTCAGGGGACCACCGTGACCGGCCACCGACCCGCCCGCACCAGCCGCACGGCCAGCGAGCCGATCCACCGGTGCCCTGCCTTGGTCGACGCCCCAACGACCACCGCGTCCGCCCGTACCTCGTCGGCCACCCGCTTCAACTCGGTATACGGATCCCCCCGGGCCGCCACGAACGTGATGTCGATACCCAGCCGTTCGGACTCTGCCTGGACCCGCCGCCGGAGGTCCGCCGCGGTCTCGCTGAGCGTCCGGTCGCCGGCCAGGATGGCGTCCGCCCCGCCGCCCGCGGCCGCCGCGCCGTATATGGCCGACAGTTGCTCCACGTAGACGCAGACCAGGCGGGCGCGCTGCCGCCGGGCCAGGCCGGCTGCGTAAGCTCCCGCGCGTAGCGATGTGACGGAGTCGTCCACCCCGACGAGGATGATCGTGGGTCCGTCGGTACCCAACTCGAAGGCTCCGCCTCCGTCACCCATCACAGCCGAATTATAGGGAGACCATCCTCCCCGGCGGTTCCCTCGCCCGACCCCCGCGGTGCGCGCCCGCCGCCCCAAGCCCTCCCCGACTCGTCCACCCGGCCGCACCGTGCCCGTTTTTTCGGCGTGAATGTGGCAGCCACGTAGCTCTTTGCGGACGGCAGATCGGCACCGGGGAGACAGGGCAGACAGCTACGGTGCGGCCGTCAGCTTCCGGTACAGCGCCGCCGTCTCCGCCGCCGGTGCCACTCCTACCTGATCGCGGAGCAACTGGACGAGTTCCTCGTAGTGCCGGACGGCGCGGGCGGTCTCGCCCAGCCGTACCCAGCATGCCATCAGCTCGCGGTGGGCCGACTCGTTGAGCGGCTCGTGCGCCACGGCCCGGCGGAAGGCGGCCGCCGCGGCCTGATGGCGGCCGGCCGCGACCTGCAGCCTGCCGGTCGCGAGCAGGGCCGACTCGAAGGCCCGGCGCAGCTCGTCCCGGCGGATCAGCGCCCACTCGCCCGCCGACATCCCGTCGAGGAAGTCGCCGCCGTAGGCCGCGATGGCCCGTTGCAGGTCGGGCAGGGCGGCGGCGGCCGGGCGGGCGCGCCGGGCCGCGGCGAGCGCGTCCTCGAACGCGGTGACGTCGCACTCGTGCGGCCGCGTGCGGTCGAACCGGTAATGGCCGTCCGCGTACACCACCCAGCCCGGATCGCCGAGCGCGCGGCGGAGCTCGCGCAACGCCGTGTGCAGGGCGTTGCCGAGCTGCTGACGCGACAGGTCGGGCCAAAGCGCCGCGGCGATCTGGTCCTTCGTCATCGGCGGCGACGAGACGAGCAGGAACATAAGCTCGCGCGGCTTCGCATATCCCCAGTCCGCCGCGGTCACCGCGACCTCGCCGAACTCCACCACGGCCGCGCCGAGCGTCCTGATCCGAAGCGGCCCGCTGAGATCCCGGCCGGCCTGCTGCGGCGCCCGCGACCGCGCAGCCGCCGCGGTTTCGGCGGGCGTCGGTTCCGCCGGCGCCGTGGCGGCGGGCGCTGGTGTCTCGGCAGTCGGCAGGTCGGGGCCCAGCTCGTCGATGGTGGCCGCGGCTCCCTGCTGCATCGCGGCGTCGAACCACACGTCGCCGAGTCCGGCCCGGACGGTCTTGGTCGTCTGGTTGTGCTGGAGTCGCTCGCACGGCGCGATCACCGTGCCGATCATGCTCCGTATCGCCTCGGCCGCGCCGAGCAGCCGCGCCGCCCCGGCCGGGTTTTCCTTGGCCAGCGCGATCGCGGCGAGATCCTCGAGCACGCTGGACATGCGCCACCTGTCGCGCAGCTCGGTGTGCAGTTCCAGGCTGCGGCGCAGCAGCGAGATGGCGGCCGGATCCCCGTCGACGGCGGCGAGCAGGCCGAGTTGCTCCACCGACCAGGCGACGGCGAGGCTCTCCGCGTGCAGCTCTATCGACCTGGCGTACCGGCCCTGCTCGCGGTTCACGCTGCCGAGCACCTGCAGCCCGCTGGCGATCCCCCTGGCGTCGTCAAGCTCGCGGTAGAGCCGCAGTGCGGCCTCTAGCCTGCGGACGGCGGGCGCGTAGTCGCACTGCAGCAGGGCCAGTCGGCCGCTGCCGAGCAGGGCCTTGGCCCGCAGCGTGGCGGGGGCATCGGGGCAGCAGGCGACCGCCGCGTCCATCCACTGCCTGACCTCGTGATAGTGGCCGCGCAGGTAGGCGTAGCGATCCAGGGACGCGGCGATCCGCAGCGCCGCCGCCGGGACCTCGCCTTGTTCCTGCGCGATCTCGAACGCCCGGCGCAGGTTCGGCAGCTCGGCGTCCAGCCGGTCGAGCTCGAGCCGGCCGGCCTCCTCCTCGACGCGTTCCAGGCTGGCCGCGGCCCGCTCCGCCGCGTGCAGCGTGAAACCGCCCGCGAACGGCGCCAGCCGCCGGAAGACCGTCCGCTCGTCCTCGTACAGCAGGTCGTGACTCCAGTCGAGGGTCGCGCGCAGGGCCTGATGCCGGGGCGGTGCCGAACGAGCGCCGCCGACGAGCACGCTGAACATGTCGCCAAGTCGCTCGGCAAGCTGCGCCGAGGACAGGATCCGCATCCGCGCGGCCGCCAGCTCGATCGCCAGCGGCAGGCCGTCAAGGCGCCGGCAGATGGACAGCACGGCGCCCGCGTTGGCGTCCGTGACCTGGAAGGTCGGGCGCACCAGCTGCGCTCGCTGCTCGAACAGCTGGACCGCGTCGTAGTGGGCAAGCCTCGAGGCGGTCGGCGCCAGGCTGGCGGCAGGCAGCGAAAGCGGCGGCACCGGCCAGTTGCGCTCGCCTTCCACGCCGAGGGCCTCGCGGCTGGTGGCGAGCACGACCAGGGCCGGGCAGGCGGCGAGGATCCCCTCGGCCAGCCCGGCGGCGGCGCCCGCCAGGTGCTCGCAGTTGTCGAGCACGATCAGCACCGGCCGTTCGGCGACGTATTCGGCGATGGCCTCCGCGACGTCCTGCCCGGGGGTGTCGGGCACCCCGAGCCTGGACGCGACCGTCGGGCCGACGATGCCGGGGTCATCGATCTGGGCCAGCTCCACCCAGCAGACCCCGCCGGAAAAGGACCCGGCGGCGGAGTTGGCGGCCGCCAGCGCCAGCCGCGTCTTCCCGGTGCCACCCGGCACGGTGAGGGTGAGCAGGCGGCTCCTGGCCAGAGCATGCACGATGTCGCCGAGCTCGCTCTCCCGGCCGACGAGCGGGGTGAGACGAACCGGAAGCGACTGCTTCACCAGTGACGCCATGCTCCTGCCCTATGTGGAACGCCTACCGAGAATTTAGCTCTCGCGGCCCTTTTCTCACGAGGGGTAACGGCACTAGGTTCACCGCGATTTGGCGACAAATTAGGACGTGCTCCATCGCCGGTCTTGCACCGCGGGCGGCCGGGTAACCTGGCGGCATGGACGAGAACCGCGCGCGCCGGATTACCGATGCGCTCAGGGACCGCGGCATCAACGCGCACCTGAAGAAGTCCGGGATCGACGCGTATGCGGTACAGGTGCCCGCGGGCAGCGGGCGCGAGGCCGTCTGGGGGTCCGAGGGCACCAGCGGCCTGGAGGCCGAGGTGCTGCTTGACGGGGACCTGGTCGGCTACGTGCCGGAGATCCCTGGCTCGGACGCCTTCGACGAGGACCAGATCGTCGACGCCATCGCCCGTGCCGATTACGACGAGCCGGTCGGCAGGGAACGTCCGGAGGCCCCTCCGTCGAAGGCGCCGCTGGCACACGAGGGCGGTGTCTTCCGCCGCTTCATCGACGGCTTCCGCTACGACTCCGAATAGCCGCCCCGGATGAGCTAGGGCTCATCCCGGCGCTTCGGCACAAAATCTGGCAGGCTGTTCGGGTGCGCCTGGCGACATGGAACGTCAACTCGGTCAAGGCCCGGCTGCCGAGGCTGCTCGAATGGCTGGCCGAGGCCGAGCCGGACGTCGTCTGCCTGCAGGAGATCAAGACCACGACCGCGCTGTTCCCGGCCGAGGAGGTCGAAGCCCTGGGCTACGAAGTCGCCGCGAACGGCGAGGGCCGGTGGAACGGCGTTGCCCTGCTGTCCAAAGTCGGCCTCGAGGACGTCAGCAGGGGATTCCCCGGCCAGCCCAGCTATGCGGGCGAGGCAGAAGCCGAGGAACTGACCCTGCTCGACGAGCCCCTGGCCCGCAGCCCCGAAGCCCGCGCGGTCGGCGCCGTGTGCGGCGGCATCCGAGTCTGGTCCCTGTACGCGCCGAACGGCCGTACCCCCGAATCCGCCCACTACGCCTACAAGCTGGAATGGTTCGCCGCCTTCCGCGAAGCGCTCAAGGCCGAGCTGGCGACGCACCCCCAGCTGGTCGCGTGCGGTGACTTCAACGTGGCGCCGACCGACGCGGACGTCTGGGATCCCGCGGTGTTCGTCGGCTCAACCCACGTCACGCCGCCCGAGCGCCAGGCGCTCGCCGACCTGCGCGCCCTGGGACTAAAAGACATCGTGCCGACCCCGATGAAGGGACCGCACCCCTTCACCTACTGGGACTACCGGGCCGGCGCGTTCGC
>JASHTQ010000097.1 GCA_030040475.1 Streptosporangiaceae bacterium | reverse complement strand
CCGGGCCAGTCGGGTAATCGTGGCAGTCCTGCTTATCGTCCTCGTGGTCGTGACGTTCACGGCCGCGGGAGCGTACGCGTGGGGCGTCACCCACGGTTGCACGGGGAGTCTGTCAATAGCCGTACAGCTAAGCCCCCCTAGGGTAAGCTTCGGCGCAGACTCGGGTGCGTGCGCCAACCAGTAGCCAATTATGGCGAACGGCTACTCGCGTAGAAAATCGGAAAATGCGTAGAAGTTGCAGTTTTTGTTATTGACTCGAAAGACCGGCGGGCAGTGAGCGCTATTCGTGGCGCTCACTGCCCGACTTGTTTGTGAGCTTGCTATAGGCGTTGAGGTCGTTGCGGTCCTTAATAGAAAGCAACCGGCTTGTTTACGTACGCCCTCGGCATGTTACGCAAATCCCGCCGTGGGGTGGAGTGCCAATGTAGGCGGCCTTGCAGTTCGAGCACTCCCAGCTGGCCCCCAGGAGCACCCCGGCTACGGTTTCGGCCGCGGCCCGGTCTTTGCCGGTCGACTTGTGGGTGTAGATGGCGAGCGTGTACGCCATGTTGGCGTGTCCGATCCGGTCGGCAACGATTTTCGGGTCGATCCCGGCATCGAAACTGGTAGAGAGCAATGTTCCAGCTACTCCGAATACCTGAGCCTGGACAGGGTGTGTGGTGGCTATTCCCCGGGTTGGTGATTATGGTCGCGGGCTAGCTCGGCGGCGTAGCGGGTCCAGTCGGCTCCGGCTTGGTGCGTCCATCTGACGGCGGTGCCCGGGCGGATGGCCAGGAGGTCGGCGAGGGCGGCGGCGGGCATCCGGGCGGCGAGGTCGGTGAGGGCTGCGCGCCGTCCGGCCTGGACCGGGATGCCGAGTGCGCGGAGCCGCTGGGCCAGCCGTGCGGGGGTGATCGGCCGGCCAGGCAGCAGGCCGGGGAATAGCCAGGTGCGTTCGGCGGGCGTGCCGATGCCGATGTTGGGCTTGCCGTCGGCGACGAGGGTGAGCAGCAGGTCGCCGAGCGCGGCGGGGACGGGAACGTCGTGCTGGCCGAACCGGATGGCGACGCTGCCGTCGTGGCGGCTGACCTGGCTGGTGGTGAGCGCGGCGATCCGGGTCATGGTCTGGCCGTAGAGCAGGACCAGGCATCCGGCGGCCCGGTCGGTGACGTCGATGCTGGTGTCGTGGAGCAGCCGGGCTGCCAGGTCCCAGCGCTGGCTGTCGCTGATCGCGGTTCCGGTGTTCCGCAGCGGGCCGGGGACCTCAAGGGGCGGGCAGTGCCCGCGGTGCGCGGCCCAGGTGAGGAACTCGCGGACATCGCATGCTCCCGGGCTGGTGGTCAGCCAGTCGTCGATATCGCGCTGGCGGCAGCCGGGCAGGGTGGTGCCGCGTTCGTCGAGCCAGCTCAGGAACCTGACGGCTGCCTTGATCGTGTTCCGGGCATGCGCGGTGTATGTCCTGGGCCGCTGGGTTGCTGCGGCGGCCCGGCGCAGCCTGCGCATCGCGTGCCAGGTCGCGAAGGCGTGCACGATGCGGCGGTGCTCGCCGGCGCCGATCGAGGTCAGCAGCGCGGTGAGCCATTGCTCGGTGCGGGTGAGCTCTTCGTCGCGGGGTTCCAGCACGCCGCCGGCGACCAGTACCTGCCGTAGCTGGCCGGCCGCCTTGCGCCGGGGCCAGGCATCGAGCGCCTGATGGGTGGCGGGCAGGGTGCCGGAGGCGACCTGGGCGAGGATCGCGGCGCCGCCGTCGCGGCGCAGCCAGTTGAGCGCCGACTTGGGCGTGCGCGCCGCGCAGATCGCCTCGAACACGGGCAGCAGCGTGGCCGGGATGTCCCCGCCGCCGGGACCGGTGAGTAGCGCCGCGGCGCGGCGCCGCAGGCTGCACCGCTCGCACCGGCCGCGTTCGTAGAGCTTGTCTTCGATGCCGCAGTCGGTGCATGCGCAAGTGACGGGCTGCCTGGCGCAGCTGGCGCAGGTGTCCGCGTCCGGACCGGGCGGGGACACCGGGCGGCGCAGCTGGCCGCACGACGCGCACCGGACCCGGCGCTTCAGCGCAGCGGTGTAGCACGGGTCGCAGACCGGCCCTTCGGCCCAGCGGGCCTGCGGCGGGCGGTCCTGGCCGCAGCGGGCGCAGCGGGCGGTGGCCCGCGGCGTGCACGACGGGCAGACCGGATGGTCGCTGGCCGCGAAGTTGCATTCGCGATGCCTGCCGCACACGCTGCAGACAGCGCTCGGCATCCGGTAGCAGTTGACGCAGGTATCCGGCATGCCGTCGCGGCTGCGCACGGCGATCGAGGCGGTCTTGCCGCAGATCCCGCACGGGCGATGGCCCCGGTCGCGGCGGCGGCACCGCTCGCAGATAGGCCGCCCGGCGGCGTCGCAGCCGGCGACCGCCTTGACCTCGCCGCAGTGCGCGCACTGGGCGGTGTGCTGGCGGGCGGTGCACGGCTTGCACATGCCGCCGCCGGGTGTGCGGTAAAGCGGCATCCCGGTCCGGCCGCAGCGCGCGCAGGCGGGCATGGTCAGGGTCGATCCGCGGGCAATCAGCTCGGCGGCCAGCCGCCCGGCCGCCGGCGGTGCGCCGTGCCGGAGCATGTCCGGGTCAGCGGCCAGCGCGGCGGCCAGTTCCCGCAGCACGGCCGGGCTGGTGACGGCCGCGTCGACCGCGGCGGCTGCCTCGCTGGCCGACAACGACCTGTCGGCCGCGGTAATGTGCCGGATCAGCGTGTCGCGGCGGCAGGCAGCGCACGGCCGCCGGGGATCGTGGCTGATCAGCTCATGGCCTTGCGGGCAGCGGGCCACTACTGCCGGCCCGGGCCGGGGACCACCCGGGCCCGCACCGGGCGGGGCCGCTGCGCCGGGGCCGGCCCGGCCGGCTTGCCGGCGGCAGGCGCCCTGACCACCTCGATGAGCTCACCGGGCTGGCAGCCCAAGATGTCGCACAGCGCGGCCAAGGTGGCCAGGCTCAGCCGCTCCGGCACGCCCGTGACCAGCCGGTAGACCTGTTCCCGGGACAACTTGATGCCGCGCTCGGCCAGCAGCGGCCCCAGCTGCGTCGTCGCGTACATGTCCTGCTCGGCCATCATCCGCCGCAGATGCCACCGGTAATTCGTCGTCCTCGCCGTCATGTCCTGTCTTCTCCTTCGAAAGCGCGGGCCAGCGCCGACCGCAGCATCCGGTTCCTGGCGTCCTGCCCCACGGT
>JASHTQ010000742.1 GCA_030040475.1 Streptosporangiaceae bacterium | reverse complement strand
AGGCGCCAGGGCGGGAGGCGCCAGCGCGGGGGCCAGCGGGGCGAGGACGGGCATAGCGGGGACGGGCGAGGCGCGGGGGACGATGCTGCGGCCCGGGCGGGGGGGCGCGGGCGTTCGGGTGACCGAGACGGACGTGGGGGCCGGAGAGGACGAGAGAGAGGCCAGGCGGCGGATCTCGCGGCGGGCGCTGATTCAGGCCGGGATTATCGGCGGCGCGGGGGTGGCCGCGCTCCCGCTGCTCGCGCTGGTCGGCAACCTCACGCGGACGAGCCCGCCGCCTACTAACCTCGCCTACTCGCTGAACACGAACTGGCTGTTCGGCGGGCAGTACATGTCGGGCTCGGAAAGCGTGTTCTACGACGACAGCGGGTTCGCGCCGATCACGCTGCCGCACACGGTCACCCCGCTGTCCTGGCAGAACTGGGACCCGCTGACGTGGGAACAGGTGTGGATCTACCGGCGCCACTTCAGCGGCGGGGACCTGCTTGACGCCCGCAGCCCGGGCAACAGGATCTTCGTCGACTTCGACGGGGTGATGGTCAACGCGACCGTGGTGATCAACGACCAGACCGTCGGCAGCCACCAGGGCGGGTATCTGCCCTGGTCCGCCGAGCTGACAGGGCAGGTCACCGCGGGCGACAACCTGCTCGCGGTCATCGTGGACGGTCGCAACCTGCCGGTGCCGCCCATGGGCGTGGGAAACGGCCCGCGGACGATCGACTTCTTCCAGCCTGGCGGCATCTACCGGGACGTCAGCCTGCGGGTCGTGCCGCAGGTGTTCCTCTCCGACCTGTTCGCGCTGCCGGTCGACGTGCTCAGCCCGCAGCGCAGCGTGGACGTCGAATGCACCATCGACTCGGGCTCGACCGCGCCTGTCACCGGCACCCTGCTTGTCGAGTTGCTGTCGGGGACCCACCAGCTCGCGGCGCAGGCGGCGACGGTCAGCGTCTCCTCGCCCGGCACCGTCACCACCAAGCTGAGCCTGACCGGGCTCGGCCCGGTCAGCCTGTGGTCGACCGAGAACCCGAACCTGTACACGGTCAAGGCGACGCTGACGGTTCCCGGCGTGGGCAGCCACGTCCTCACCCGCCGGATCGGCTTCCGCGAGGCCTCTTTCCGGGCCGACGGCTTCTACCTCAACGGGCTCCGGCTGCAGATCTTCGGCCTCAACCGGCATCAGCTCTACCCGTACGCCGGGATGGCGATGCCCGCCAGCGTGCAGCGCAAGGACGCCGAGATCCTCAAGAACGAGTTCAACTGCAACATGGTGCGTTGCTCGCATTATCCGCAGTCGCCGCACTTCCTCGATGCCTGCGACGAGCTTGGCCTGCTTGTCTGGGAGGAGGCGCCGGGCTGGCACGACGTCAGCACCAGCCCGGCCTGGCAGGACCTCGTGGTGCAGAACGTGCGCGACATGGTGACCAGGGACCGGAGCCGCCCGTCGGTCGTCATCTGGGGCACCCGGCTCAACGAGACCTGGAATTTCCCCGCGCTGTGGGCCACGACCAGGCAGGCCGCGGCGGAGCTCGACGGCTCGCGGCCGAGCTCGGGGGCGATGGCCCCGTATTCGCAGGACGGCTGGAGCGAGGACGTCTTCGCCTACAACGACTACGGCGTCAACCCGATCAACGGCAACGCCGCGCTGCGGCCGCCATTCACCAATGTGCCCTACCTGGTCACCGAGACGGTCGGCGTCGAGGAGGCGAGGCCCGAGCACTTCGCCTGGACCGACCCGCCAGGACTGCTCGTGAAGCAGGCGACCCTGCACGCCCAGGCGCAGAACCTGGCCAGGTCTGACGTCCACTATTCCGGGCTGCTGGCCTGGGCCGGGTTCGACTACGGCTCGCTGCAGAGCGAGCTTCCCGACGCGATCAAGTGGGCCGGGGTGGCCGACGGCTTCCGGGTGCCGAAACCCGGTGCGGCCATCTACCAGTCTCAGGTGGACCCGGGCATCCGCCCCGTCATCGTCCCGGTGTTCTTCTGGGAGCTCGGCGGGGCGCTTCCCGCCCCTGCCCCGGACGCGCTGATAGCCAGCAACTGCGACCAGCTCGAGATCTTCATCGGCGGCACGCACGTGGCCAGCGCGCAGCCCGCCTACGGCTCACCGCTCTACGGTCTGCTGCCCTATCCGCCGTTCCTGGTCACCCTCCCCGCCCAGGCGCAGAAGAACGTGCCCGAGCTGCTCATCGAGGGCTACCTGAGCGGCAGGCAGGTCGCCGAGGTGCGGATGTCCTCCGACCCGCTCGGGGATTCGCTGAACATGGCCGCCGATGACGCGACGATCCTCGCCGACGGGTCGGACGCGACCAGGGTGGTCTTCCGCGCGGTCGACACGTACGGCAACCAGCGCAGGTACATGACGGGCAACGTGACGATGAACCTGTCGGGTCCGGCCGTGCTTGTCGGCGATAACCCGTTCGCCTTCGGCGAATACGGCGGCCTCGGCGCGGTCTGGATCCGCTCGCTGGCCGGCAAGCAGGGCACGGTCACGTTGACCGCCGCCCATCCGCTGCTCGGCCAGGCCCAGGTCAGGGTGCGCGCACAGGCGGTGAGCCAGGCCGGCGTGCTGGCATGACCCCCGATCGTGGTCGCGTACCTGGGACTGGTACCACGGCTCGTTCGGCCAATTCTTCTAAGCTAGCGAGCGTGCGGCGCGCGCCCTTGGTCACCGACCTCGGCCCCAGCGACTTTGTCTGGCGGCTCGATCAGCTGATCGCGGTGTACATGGCGGCGATGCGGCCCTCGGCGGAACTGCTCACAGGGCGCCGGGCGGTCATGACCGGGCACGCCGCCAACCCGGGGTTCCGCGCCCTCGCCGTGATCGATGACGGGTCGGGCGAGCTGGTCGGGTTCGGCTACGGCTTCCACGGGGCAGCCGGCCAGTGGTGGCACGACACGGTCTGTGGCGCGCTGGCCGCCTCGCGCGGCGAGCAGGCCGCCGCGGCGTGGCTGGACGACTCGTTCGAGGTGGCCGAACTGCACGTGGTGCCCGAATATCAGCGCCGGGGCATCGGCACGGACATGCTGCACCGGCTGGCCTCCGGGCGCCCCGAGCGCACCGCGCTGCTGTCCACCCCGGATACCGATTCCCCCGCCCGCCGCCTGTACCGCACGTCCGGCTTCACCGACCTGCTGACCGGCTTCCTGTTCCCCGGCGGCGATCCGCCCTACGCCGTGATGGGTGCCGAGCTCCCGTTGCGGGCGCCGGCGTCCCGCTCCGCCAGGCCGAGCCACTGATAGATCTCCCTGGTCGCCCGCGACCAGTTCAGCGTGTAGAAGTGCAGCCCCGGCACGCCCTCGGCGAGTAGCCGCTCGCACATGCCGGCCGCGTACTCGACGCCTATCTGGCGGATCGCCGCCTTGTCGCCGGCCACCGCCTGCAGCCGCTGCCACAGCTCGGTCGGTACCCGGCAGCCGCCAAGCTCGAGCGCGCGCTCGATCACGCGCAGGCTGGTGATCGGCATGATGCCCGGGATGATCGGCACGTCGCAGCCCTGCGCCGCGACCCGCTCTCTGAGCCGCAGGTAGTCCTCCGGGTAGAAGAACATGTTGGTGATCGCGAAGTCGGCGCCGGCCCGGCACTTGGCGACGAAGTACCGCACGTCCGTCTCCGGGTCCGGCGACCGCGGGTGCTTCTCGGGGAAGGCCGCGACCCCGACGCAGAAGTCGCCGACCGACCTGATCAGGCCGACAAGCTCGGCCGCGTAGGTGAGGCCGTCCGGGTGCGGGATCCAGGCGGCGTTCGGGTCGCCGGGAGGGTCTCCGCGCAGGGCAAGGACGTTGCGCACCCCGACCGCCGCGTACGACCCGATCACCTGCCTGAGCTCGGCCACCGAGTGGTTCACCGCGGTGAAGTGGCCGACCGGGGTCAGCGTCGTCTCCGCGGCGATCCGGCCGGTGACCCTCACCGTGCGGTCCCTGGTCGACCCGCCGGCCCCGTACGTCACCGAGACGAACGTGGGCCGCAGCGGCTCGAGCTGCCTGATCGCCCGCCAGAGCTGCTGCTCTTCCGCCTCGGTCTTGGGCGGCATGAACTCGAACGAGAAGGCCTGGCGGCCGGACGCGAGCAGCTCGCGGATCAGCGGTGCATGCGGCTGGCCCGCGGCCGGCTTGCCGCTCTGGGCCGTTGGGCGTCGCATGCGCGGTGGGCTTGGCGGCATGCGCCCAGCGTAGTCGGTTCTAGAACGCCATGGCCTGAGCGCGGCGGTTGACTTCGGTCCCCCGGTGCCTGACGATCGCGTCGATCGGCGTCCCGGGAAGCGACTCGTCCGCAGTGAACAGCCAGCGGAGAGCCTCCGTCTCGTCGAATCCGCAGTCGAAAAGCAAGGTCAGGGTTCCACACAGGCCCTTGACGATCTGGTGACCGTCGAGGAAGGCGGCCGGAACCGCGAGCGTCCCCTCGGGACGGGTCACGGCAAGGAGCTTCCGGTCACGGAGCAGCTGCTTCACTCGCCCCGCCGGCATGCCGAGCCGGCCGGCTACATCGGGGAGTGAGAGCCATGCGCCGACGAGTGCGTCGGTCGCGGGGTCAATCTGGGTCACGAATCCAAATGTCCCACGCCCGGGCGATCTCCAAACACGCGGGTTACCGGGCGTTTTCCGGCCCGCGGCCGCATGTTTTGCTCGCGTTTCGTGCTTCCTTCCGCTCGAGGGTCTCGAGCGCGACCGCGTCAGGCGGCTGGCACGTCCTTTATGGGGATGGCGGGGTCGGCGATGCGGGCGGGGTCGACGGGGGCGCCGGAGGCGATCAGCCGGCGGGCCTGGATCAGGTCGCGGGGCCGGTCCACGGTCAGGATCGCGGCCAGGCGGCCGGCCACGAGCCAGCAGGCCGCCCAGGTCAGGGCGGCCGGGTCGCCGCGCCAGACGAGGCGCTCGGCGTCGCCGTGGTAGCCGGCGTACTGCACCATGCGGCCGAACTGCTCGGACCAGAAGTACGGCACCGGGTCGTACACCGCCTCGCCGCCCAGGACGTTGGCGGCGACTACCTCGGGTGCGTGCAGCGCCACGTCCCAGTGCTCGAAACGCAGCCGGCGCCCGAACCGCAGCGACTCGAACGCGGCGCAGTCCCCCACCGCGTAGACGCCGGGCAGGGACGCACGCAGCCCGGCGTCGACGGCCACGCCGCGCTCCAGCCGGATCCCCGAGTCCTCGAGCCAGCCGGTGGCGGGGCGTACGCCCACGGCGGTGACGATCTCGTCCGCGGCGATCTGATCGCCGCCGACCAGGGCGAGCCCGCCGGGCTCGACGGACTCCACGGCCACGCCGACCCGCAGTTCGACGCCTGCGGCCGCGTACCAGCGCGCGGTCTGGGCTCCCACCGGGGCGCCCACGGCGGAGGCGAGCGGCGCGTGGCCGGCCTCCACGACCGTGACCTGGCAGCCGTGGCCGGCTGCCGCGGTGGCAAGTTCGGCTCCTATCCAGCCCGCTCCGACGACGACCAGGCGCAGGCCGGGCCGCAGCAGGGCGCGCAGCGCCAGCGCGTCGTCGTAGCTGCGCAGGAAGCGCTGCTTCCCCTCGCCGGGGAGCCGCACGGGGAGCGCCCCGGTCGCCACCACGACGTGGTCGAAGGGGTACTTGTCACGGCTGGTCAGCACCGCTCCGCGGGTGCCGGGGCCGCCGCCTGGGTCCAGCGCGGTGGCGGCCTCGCCGGGATGAAAGTCCACGTCGAGCGCGGCGAAATCGGCCCGCAACGACGGGTCGAGCGGATCGGCGGGCGGTCCCGCCTCGGTGAGCACCTTCTTGGACAGGGGCGGCCGGTCGTACGGCGGGCGCGACTCCGCGCCGATCAGGGTAATCCGGCCGGCATGGCCAAGCGCGCGCAGTTCCTCTGCCGTCCGCAGGCCGGCCAGGCCGGCGCCGACTATCACGATCCGCCCGGCATCCGTCATACCGACACACGGTACGCCGGTCCCGGCCGGGCGCAGCGCCGCGTTCCGCCTGCTCGCCGCGCGGCGCCCGAGGCCGGACCAGACGATTCGGGGCACCCGGACAGGCGGAACGACCGTACACTCTACGCGATGGACGATACGCTGGCCGACCCGCTCACCGGACGCCTGCTCGACGGGCGTTACGCCGTGACCGCGCGGATCGCGCACGGCGGCATGGCGACCGTCTACGTCGCCACCGACACCCGGCTGGACCGGCAGGTGGCGCTGAAGGTGATGCACGCCGAGCTGGCCAGGGACGACGATTTCGTCCGCAGGTTCGTCGGCGAGGCGAAGTCCGTCGCGCGGCTGTCGCATCCGAACGTGGTCGCGCTCTTCGACCAGGGGGCGGACGGTCCGCTGCTCTATCTGGCGATGGAGTACGTGCCCGGACGCACCCTCAAGGACCTGCTCCGCGAGCGCGGGCGGTTTTCTCCGCCGGAGGCGCTGGAGATCATGAGCGGCGTGCTCGACGGGCTCGCCGCCGCGCACTCCTCCGGTATCGCGCACCGCGACGTCAAGCCGGAGAACGTCCTGCTGACCGCCGACGGCCGGATCAAGGTGGCCGACTTCGGCCTGGCCAGGGCGCATGCGGCGGCCGGGCATACCCAGCGGGGCCTGCTGATAGGCACGGTCGCCTACCTGCCTCCCGAGCAGGTGACCGGAGACGTCACCGGGCCGCGCGGCGACGTGTACTCGGCCGGCGTGATGACATTCGAGCTGCTCACCGGCCGCCAGCCGTTCACCGGCGACAACCCGCTCTCGATTGCCTACCAGCACGTCAACAAGGACGTCCCGGCGCCGTCGACGCTGGCGCCCGGCATACCCGCAGCGGTTGACCAGCTCGTTCTCACGGCCACGAACAGGGATCCGGCGCAGCGTCCGGCCGACGCCGGGGAGTTCGCCCGCGCGGTCCGCAGGGTCAGGGAAGGGCTCGGCGCGCCGGGCGGGCTCACCGGCATGATGGGAACCGGGGTTCAGGGCCTGGCCGAAGCGCCGTGGCTGGACCTCAAGTCGCAGCCCGCCACGAACGGATGGTGGGGTCGCGACTCGTCGGCCAGGCCGGCCGAGCACGGCACCGGCCCGTTCGCCATGGGCCCGGCGCCCGGACAGTTCGCGGCGGGATCGCACACGCTCGTCGTGCGCCGCGAGGACGACGGACGATACCCGGGCACCAGGGAGCCGTTCCTGCAGCGGTGGCTGTTCAGCCCGCGGCTGGGCCTTATCGCGCTGATCGTGGCGCTGGGCGTGGGGCTCGGCGTCGGCGGCTGGTGGGTGACCACCGGCCGGTACACGCAGGTGCCTTCGGTGGCCGGCGATTCGGTGGCCACGGCGACCGCGGCGCTGAAGGCCAACAGCTTTACCGTGAGCGGGGAAACCCCGGTGCACAGCAACGTCGTGGCTAAGGGCACCGTGGTAGGAACGAACCCGGCGGGGCGGGCGGCGAAGGGATCGAGGATCGCGCTGCTGGTTTCGGCCGGGCCGTTCACCTCCATCGTGCCCGTGGTGAAGAACGACACGCTGGCGCAGGCGAAGGCCGCCCTGGCGCGCGCGCACCTGGTCGGCAAGGAACAGCAGGTCGGATCGCCCGAGCCGGCCGGCACCGTGCTGGGCACGGACCCGCGCGCGGGCACGTCGTGGCCGCAGACCAAGCCGGTCGCGATCCTGGTCGCTACCAGCATGCCGCTGCCGAACTTCTTCGGGCAGAACGTGCAGGCGGCGGAGCAGTGGGCAAGCGCGCACGGCGTGATCCTGCAGACGCAGCAGACCTCGAGCAGCGTCGCGGCGCAGGGCACGATCGTCGGCCAGCAGCCCGCCGCCGGCTCGGCGTACCACCAGGGCGAGACCGTCACCGTGGACGTGTCGTCCGGTCCCGCCGAGGTCCCGGTCCCCGACGTGATCGGCGATACCGTGGCCGAGGCGACGAGCCAGCTCGAGCAGGCGGGGTTCCAGGTCAGCGTGGACAGGATCACCCTGTTCGGCAACAAGGTGATCGACTTCGACCCGGTGGGCGACGCGCCGCGCGGCAGCACGGTCACCCTGGTAGTCGGCCAGAGCGGCGGCTTCTGACCGACGTGCCGTTGCGGTCAAAGTCACGGCGACCGGTCTCGACATGCGCTAGGCTGACGGCCATGCGCAGGCAGTACTGGTTTTGGTTTGGCTACCGGCCCGGATCCCGGACGGTCGCCTGCCAGACCTTGCGCTGACGGAAGCGACCTAGCGAGAGCCCCGGGCCATGAGGCCCGGGGCTCTTTTTATGCGACAGGACTGGAGGCGGACGAGATGGTCGTGGTGATGGCGCCGGAGGCCGGAGCGGCGGAGATCGGCGGGGTAATCGAGCGGGTACGCGCAGCGGGCGGCGACGCCTTCGTCAGCCGCGGCGTATCCCGGACGATCGTCGGGCTGGTGGGCGATGTCGAGCACTTCGACACGCTGAACCTGCGCGGCATGCCGGGGGTCAGCGACGTGGTGCGGATCACCGCGCCGTACAAGCTGGTGAGCAGGGAGCATCACCGGGAGCGTTCGGTGATCAGGGTGGCCGGCGTGCCGATAGGCCCGGACACGCTGACGGTGATCGCCGGGCCGTGCGCGGTCGAGACGGCCGAGCAGACGCTGGCGGCCGCGCTGATGGCCCGGGCGGCGGGCGCATCGCTGCTGCGCGGCGGCGCGTACAAGCCGCGCAGCTCGCCGTACGCGTTCCAGGGCCTTGGCGAGGCCGGGCTGAAGATCCTCGCCGATGTCCGCGAGCACACCGGCCTTCCCATCGTGACCGAGGTCGTCGACCCGGGTGACGTGGACCTGGTGGCGAGCTACGCGGACATGCTCCAGGTCGGCACCCGCAACATGCAGAACTTCCCGCTGCTGCAGGCGGTCGGCGGAGTCGGCAAGCCGGTCATGCTCAAGCGCGGCATGAACGCCACCATCGAGGAATGGCTGATGGCCGCCGAGTACATCGCCCAGCGCGGCAACCTCGACATCGTGCTGTGCGAGCGCGGTATCCGCACCTTCGAGACGGCGACGCGGAACACCCTGGACATCAGCGCGGTGCCGGTCGCCCAGCGGCTGTCGCACCTGCCGGTGATCGTGGACCCGTCGCATTCCGGCGGCCGCCGCGACCTGGTGCTGCCGCTGTCGCGGGCCGCGATCGCGGTCGGCGCGGACGGCGTCATCGTGGACGTCCACCCGCACCCGGAGAGCGCGCTGTGCGACGGCCCGCAGGCGCTGGTGGAATCCGACCTGCGCGAGCTGGCCAGCGTGGCCGCGCACCTCTCGCCGCTTGTCGGCCGGACCCTAACCCCCGCCCCCGCTGTCTCCTCCCCCGCTGTCCCCGCTGTCTCCTCCCCCGCCCCCGCCCTCGCGTGAGGCCGGCAGCGGAGTGAAACCCGGATTTCAGCACGCTAGGAGGTGGTGAAAGCCCGGTTTCATTCCTCCTGCGGCTTGGCTGGAGAGGCTGGGGTTACTGGCGGTATTCCTGGGCGCTGACGGCCAGCTCTTCGGCGAGGTCCTCGGCGTCGAGGCGGCCTTCGATGCGGCGGAGGTCGTCGATGCGGGCGCGGGTCTCCACCCGGCGCGGGGTCAGCAGCGTGCAGCAGTCCTGGTCGGGGAGCTCTGAGATGGCCAGGGTACGGATGCGGCGGGCCTCTGCCATGATCTCGGTCTTGTCCCAGCCGATCAGCGGGCGCAGGATCGGGAGCTTGACCGCGTCGTCGAGCGCGGTGAGGTTGGTGAGCGTCTGGCTGCTCACCTGGCCGAGCGAGTCGCCGGTGACCAGCGCGGTGCTGCCGAGCCGCCGGGCCAAGGCCTCGCCGGTCTTGAGCATCAGCCGGCGCTGCGCCACGATCTGCAGCCGGTCGGCGCCCGAGGAGGCCAGGGCCTGCTGCGCCTTGCCGAACGCCACCACGAAAAGCCGCGACCCGCCCTGGAACCTGTCCAGGCCGCGGACCAGCGCGTAGGCCTTGTAGATCGACTCCGGGCCGGTCAGCGGCATGCCGGAGAAGTGCAGGAAGAAACAGCGCAGGCCGCGTCGCATCATCCGGTACGCGGCCACCGGCGAGTCGATGCCGCCGGACATGAGCACCACCCCGCGGCCGCTCATGCCCACCGGCAGGCCGCCCTGTCCCGGCTGGCCCTCGGTGAACACGAACACCTCGTCGGAGTCCACCTCGATGAACACCTCTACCTCCGGGCGGGAGAGGTTGACCGGGAGGCCGTGTGCCTCCTGGATCTCCCGGCCGATCAGCACGGCAAGCTGTGAGGACGTCAGCGGGAAGCGCTTGTCCCTGCGCCTGGCCCTGACCGCGAAGGCGCCGGACGCGCCCTTGGTCAGCGCCACCGCGGCGGCGGTGACCGCCTCGGGCGTCTTGGCCACCCGCAGCGGCTGGCAGACCCGGACGATGCCCGGCACGTCCCGTACCCGTTCCGCGATCAGACCCGCCGCCTGCGCCCAGCCGGCCGCGCCGCGCTGCTCGCCGTCTGCGACGCGCAGCAGGATGACTCCCTCGCCGCGCTGCCTGATGTCGACGGGCACGCCGACCTCGCGCAGGGCGACGCGGACGTTGTCGTGCAGGATCCGCTCGAAATGCTGCCTGTTCCGTCCCTTGAGCACGATCTCGCCCAGCTTGAGCAGAACGCACGGCTCATCAGGGCGCTGCGGGTCTACCTGCTCCGGCGGGATCGGCGGCGAGATTGGCGGCACCCCCCTAGTTTGCCAGCAGAAAACGCCTGCCGTGGCGGCCGGCGCCAGGCATTGCTGGGGTCAGCCTGAGGCCGCAGTCGGGTGCTAGCACCAGTGCCAGCCGCCGTCGTCGCGGTTACGGTGGCGGCGTGAGCATCAGTGATGAAGTCCGGGCCGCCGCCGCCGCGCATCGCGACCTCGGCCCGGGTTATGACACGGCCGTGGCCGAGGGGCTGGTCGAGCGGATCGGCGAGGAGATCGACCGGAGGGTGGACGCACGGCTGTACGGCCATCTGCAGCCGCAGGCGCCCGCGGCACGGCTGCCACGACGGGTTCCGGCGCCCGGACGGATCGGGGCGGGGACGGTGGTGCTGGCGCTCGGCTCGATGGGCCTTGCCATCGGCGCCACCGCGGCCGTGCTGCACCCTGGTGCCGACCAGGGTCAGGTCAGTGCCGGCCAGGCGATACTCGTCGCGCTGATCTGGATCGTCATCGGAGTGGTGAACGTTACCTACGCGCGGCGCCCTTAGCGGCGTCGTCAGCCCTGGCCGACGACGGCGCACAGCAGGCGGTTGTCGCCGCGCTGCCAGAGGGTGCCGATCTCCGCGAACCCGGCCGCCCTGAGCGCCTCGACGTGGGTGGCGAGCAGGTTCGACTCGGAGCCGTGGTGACCGGAGTCGACGCGGCGGCGCTTGCGCTCCGCGGCCGGGCCGGCCAGCACCGGGTCGGCGGCGGCGGCTTCCCACCACGCGTGCCAGCCCTCGCCATGCCCGTCGGGGAATCGCCGCAGGTCCTCGCGCTGCCGCAGGGCCAGGTCGAGGCGGGCCAGGGTGGGGGTCTCCTTCGCGTCCAGGCTGAAGTGGTCGCCGTCCAGGAGCAGGGCGCCGGGGCGGAGGGCGGCGGCGAGTTCGGCGTACATGGCCCGAAGGTCGGGCTCGGGTAGCCAGTGCAGTGCGGTCGTGCTCACCGCGGCGTCCGCGGGCCGCTCCAGGCCCAGCCTGGCCGACCAGCCGGGGACGCGCAGGTCCAGGTCGACGAAGCGGAGCCCGGGCAGGCCGGCGTAGGCCGCCTGGCCAAGCGCCAGGGTCACCGGGTCGGCGTCGATGGCGATGACCGTGGCCCGCGGCAGCCGGCCGAGCAGGCGGACGGCCAGCGATCCCGGCCCGCAGCCGATGTCGAGCACGACCGGGTCGTCGCGCCCGGTGCCCTCCTCCACCGCGTCGATCAGCGCGGTGAACCTGTCCTCCCGATCCGGCAGGCTTTCCTCCTGCTGGCGGTCCCAGCGCTCGATCCAGTCTCGTGCGGTGTCGCGGTCCACGCCGCCTCCCTCTCGTGTTACTGGCTAAGATTGCTTCGACAGTCACAACCTAGGCTGAGCGGATGTAACTGGTCAAGTGAATTTTAACAGTCACACGGATGTCGTCGTCGCGGTGGCGGTCGCCCTGGTGAACCTGCTGACCGCCGGCGAGAAGCAAGGACGCCGTTATCGCCCGCCCGAGGGCGAGGAACGCACGGCGGCCGTCGGCGCGGTGCTTGGTTCGGCCGGCGGCCGTGAGGCGAGCTGGGAGGAGGCCGCCGAGCTCTGTTTCGTGGCGGCGGAACTGCGCGGCGTCTTCGAGGCCGTCAGCGCGGGCGCGGTGGACGACGCCGCCCGGCAGGTCAACGCCATGCTTCTCCGCACCGGGGCCAGGCCCGCGCTGGAGCGGCACGACGGGCAGTCCTGGCACCTGCACTTCCATGCCGCCGACAACTCGCTGCCAGACGGCTGGGCGGCGGGCTGCGGGACGGGCCTCGCCGTCGTGCTCGGCGGCGAGCTTTATGACCGCCTGGGCGTCTGCACGGCGCCGCGGTGCGACCGGGTTTACGTGGACACCTCGCGCAACGGGACCCGGCGGTACTGCTCCACCTCCTGCCAGAACCGGGTCAAGACCGCCGCGTTTCGGGCACGGCTTGGCTGACGGAATGGGTGCACACTAGAGGGGTCGGGGTTCGGCGGGGGCGCCTGAATCGGAGCGCGGCATGTTCGAGCGGTTCACTGATGACGCACGACGGGTCGTCGTGCTGGCCCAGGAAGAGGCCCGGCGGCTGCAGCACAACTACATCGGCACCGAGCACATCCTGCTCGGCCTGCTCAGAGAAGACCAGGGCGCCGCCGCCACGGCGCTGGAGGCGGCGAACGTTACCCTCGACGGCGCCCGGCTGGAGGTCGAGACGATCATCGGCCGCGGCCGAAGCGAGCCGTCCGGACATATCCCGTTCACGCCCAGGGCCAAGAAGGTGCTCGAGCTGTCGCTGCGTGAGACGGTACGGCTCGGCCACGACTACATCGACACCGGGCACATCCTGCTCGCGCTGATCCGGGAGGGCGACGGCGTGGCGGTCCAGGTGATGGTCAACCTCGCCGCGGACCCCAAGACGATCGGCCAGCGCGCGGTCCTGGAACTGGGCAAAGACATCAGGGACGCTCCTGTTCACGTACGCGCGCGGCTCGGGATGCGGCAGCGGAAGGAGGTTCAGGACTACCTGGACACGATCGCCGGGCTGCAGGTCGAGATCGCACGGCTGAGGGCGATCCTCGAGGAGCACGGGATCGATCCCGGCGGGCCGGCCGATCCGCCGCCGGGCGCTGAGTAGCCGCCCGAAAATGTCATACCCCACCCCTAATGTGGCGGGCATGAACCCATCTCGAAGACGCCGCGGCAACCCCGCCGGAGAGCGGTGCCGGTGCGCGGAGTGCGAGGCGCTGGCCGAGGGGATGGTCCTCGACCCCGAGGCCTGCATGCAGGCCGTCTGCGACGACATCAGCACCGCGGGCTGGTCGGTCTCGGCCGTGCTCGGCGACGAGTTCGCGCCGCCCTGGGCGTACACGATCGGCTTGTGGCTCAGCCACCAGGGCCCGGAACTGACCATGTTCGGCCTTCCCGTCGAGCACATGACCGTCATCCTGAACTCGATCGGGGATCGCATCGCGGACGGCGAGCCGATCGAGGCAGGAGACTTGATCGACGGGATCTGCCCGTGCTCGCTCAGCGTCCGACCGGTGCACGCGAGCTGGCGGATGACCAGCCTGTTCACCGTCTCGGACCGGTACTACGGGTACGTCAGGCCGGCCTTCCTGCAGGTGGTCTGGCCCGACAGGAGGGGGCGCTTCCCCGGTGACCTGGGCTTCCAGGCCAGGTACGAGGGCAGGCAGCCGATGCTGTGGCTGCCCCAGGAGGATCACCCGCCGGGCACCTGGACGAGGATCGACCAGCTGCCCTGACCGCCAGACCATCGTCAGCTGGGAAAACAAGTTGCCATTCGGTCGCCGCGCTGGTTAGCGTCGATAAGCCGGCGGTACCCGACCAGACCGGCCGGAACCGACCGGAAAGGACAGAGCCGATGTCACGGGGTGGCCTAACCCGCCGGTTTCCCGTGCTCGCGATCCGGGACTTCCGGCTGCTGCTCGCCGATCGCCTGCTAGCGCCCGCGTCGGCCGGATTCTCGATGGTGGGGGTCTCGTTCGCGGTGCTCAACCTCACCGGGTCGTCCGCTGACCTGTCCTACGTGCTTGCCGCGCAGATCGCGCCCTCACTGGTGTTCGCGCTCATCGGCGGCGTCGCGGCCGACAGGTTCCCGCCGCAGCGGGTCATCATCGCGGCCAACCTGATGATGGCGGTCGGCGAGGGAACCTTCGGCGTCCTGGTCCTGACGGGCCGGCCGCCGTTGTGGGCGATGATCGGGCTGGAGGCGCTGACGGGGACCGGCATGGCCGTGTTCTACCCAGCCTCACAGGCGCTCCTCCCCCGGCTTGTCCCCGGCGGCCTGCTGCAGGAGGCGAGCGCGATCAGCAGGCTCGCGATGAACTCCGGAATGATGTCCGGCGCCGCGCTGGCCGGCCTGCTGGTCGCGGCGGAGGGCCCGGGGTGGGCGCTTTCGCTGTGCGGGATCGGCATGGTCGGCACCGTGCCGCTGCTGCTGTCGATCCGAACGGGGCGGGCGCGCGTGCCAGGCGGGGCCGGCGGCGCGGGCATGCTCAGCGAGTTGCGCGAGGGCTGGTCGGAGTTCCGCTCGCACACCTGGCTGTGGGTGATCGTGGCCGAGTTCTGCGTGGTGATGATGGCCTGGTACGGGGCGTTCTCCGTGCTCGGACCCGTGGTGGCAAGGGAGCACCTCGGCGGCCCGGCCGCCTGGGGCGCGATCACCGCGGCGGACTCGCTCGGCCTGATCGCCGGCGGTCTGGTATCGCTGCGGATCACGCCGCGTAAGCCCATGAGGTTCGTCGTGCTCACCGGCGGCGCGGTGGCCATCTCCCCGCTCTCGCTGGCGATGGTCCTGCCGCTGCCCGCCATATGCGCCGCGTCGTTCTGCATCGGCGTGCTCGTCGAGATGATGATGGTGCAGTGGACGGTGACGATGGCGCGGAACATCCCGCCGGGCATGCTGGCCAGGGTCTCGTCCTACGACGTCCTCGGCTCGGTCATGGCGATGCCCGCAGGAGCGCTGATCGCCGGCCCGCTCGGCGCGGCGATCGGGACCTCGGCAGCGCAGTACGCCGCTGCCGCCGTGATCGTCGCCGCGTCCGCGCTGGCCCTCATCCCCCGCGACGTCCGCACCAGGCGCAGCAGCGAGGCCGCGGACTTTTCGCCGGTCCCCGAGGCGAAGGCCGAGCTCGAGGTCGCACGCTGAACGGCGGGCCCCTTTCTGGTGCGAGGACCCGCCGTTGCCGGGTTCAGACGTTCTTCTGGTAGGAACGGAAGGTCGCCACGGAGATCGCCGCGCACGCGACGCCGCCGTGGTAGCGAGCGCGGTGAGGAACCGGTTCAGCGTGCCGCGCTCGACCTCCTCGATCATCGTCATGCCCGCCCACATGTTGTTCGACATCGCGTTCATCGCGATCAGGCCGGCCGAGAACAGTGACGGGGCCGGGTCAGCCGAACCAGGAATGCCGGGTCAGCCGAACCATCGGCGCTTACCTGGCGCGTTATCCGAAGAAGACTTCGGCTTCGGCGTAGCGCTGCGGGGGGACCAGCTTGAGCTGGCTGGTGGCCTCGGCGAGCGGGACGCGGATGATGTCGGTGCCGCGCAGCGCCACCATTATGCCGAACGCCTCGTCGTGGACCGCCTGGACCGCGTGCACGCCGAACCTGGTGGCAAGTACCCGGTCGAAGGCCGTGGGAGTGCCGCCGCGCTGGATGTGACCGAGGACCGTGCAGCGTGCCTCTTTGCCGGTGCGCTTCTCGATCTCGTCGGCCAGCATCTGGCCTACTCCGCCGAGCCGTACGTGGCCGAACGAGTCAAGCTGCTCGGTCGAGGTAGACATCTCCTCGCTCACCGGGTGGGCGCCTTCTGCGACAACCACGATCGGCGCGAACCTGGTCTGGAACCGGTGCTGGACGTAGGCGCAGACCCGCTCGATGTCGAAGGGCCGCTCCGGGATCAGGATGACGTTCGCGCCGCCGGCCAGGCCCGCGTGCAGCGCGATCCAGCCCGCGTGCCTGCCCATTACCTCGACGATCAGCGCCCGGTGGTGGCTTTCTGCCGTGGTGTGCAGCCGGTCGATCGCCTCCATCGCGATGTTCACCGCGGTGTCGAAGCCGAAGGTGTAGTCGGTGGCGCCAAGGTCGTTGTCGATGGTCTTCGGCACCCCGACAACGGGGACGCCCTGCTCGCCCAACCGGGTCGCAACTCCGAGCGTGTCCTCGCCACCGATCGCGATCAGCGCGTCAACGCCCAGGCCTGCCAGGTTGTCCTTGATGCGTTCGATCCCGTTCCGGCCGCCGCTCCCGCCGGCCTTCAGCGGGTTGGTGCGGGACGAGCCGAGGATCGTACCGCCGCGCGGCAGGATGCCGCGTACCGCCTGGATGTCCAGGGGGACCGTGTCTCCTTCGAGCGGGCCGCGCCATCCGTCCCGGAAGCCGACGAATTCAAGGCCATATTCCTGCACGCCCTTGCGGACCACAGCACGGATAACAGCGTTCAATCCGGGGCAGTCACCGCCGCCGGTGAGGACTCCCACTCGCATGGCACAACCTTAGTGTGCAAGAGCGGGTGTCCGTACGGATGCCGCTCAAGCTGGGGGAAAACTGGTCCCGCCGGACGATCCGGTTACGGAGCCGTCTCGCCGCCAGCCCGTTCCGCCTTGGCCCTGCGCGCGTCGACGTCGACGTATTCCTGGCCGGAAAGCTTGGCGATCGCCTGCATGATCTCGTCGGTCACGGCACGCAGCAACTGGCCGTCGGCCTCCTGGCCGTGATAGCGGGAGAAATCGAGCGGCTTGCCGAACCGCACGCCAGGGCGGTACCTCAGGTTCGGCCAGATCGTGGTCGGCGGCTGGAACTGGAACGTGTCGATCATGGCGCACGGGACCACCGGGGCGCCGGACTCGATGGCGAGCCTGGCGACGCCGGTCTTACCCCGGTACAGGCGGCCGTCCGGGCTGCGGGTGCCCTCCGGGTAGATGCCGAGCACGTGCCCGGCCGCCAGGACGCGCAGGCCGGTGCGGATCGCCTGCTCGCTGGCCACTCCCCCGCCGCGGTCGACGGGTATCTGGCCGACACCGGTGAAGAAGGCCTTGCTGATCAGCCCCTTCACCCCGCGCCCGGTGAAGTACTCCGCCTTGGCCAAGAAGACCACCTTCCTCGGCACCGGCAGCGGGCCGAAGAAATGATCGGAGAACGACAGGTGGTTGCTAGCGATGATCACCGGGCCGTGCCGTGGCACGTTTTTTACCCCCGAGGCGCGGGGCCGGAAGATGACCCAGAGGGACATCCCCAGCGTCGCCTTCACCAGCCAGTAGAACACGCTCACATCGTCCCACGTCCCGAGGCGATCCACACCGAGCGGCGTCCCGCGGATGCGGCCGACGCCACCGGCATGCGACGATGCTCGCATGTCACCAGTGCTTCCCGGCGCGTTGCTGCCGGGCGCCGAGCCATTTGAACACAAGGGCGGACCGGTCGGCGTACTCCTGTGCCACGGCTTCACCGCCAGTCCGCAGACGCTTCGCTCCTGGGCGGAGTACCTGGCCGAGCAGGGCTTCACGGTCAGCCTGCCGAGGCTGCCCGGGCACGGCACGTCATGGCAGGACCTGGCGCGATACGGCTGGCGGGACTGGTTCACCGAGGTCGACGCCGCGTTCGGCAAGCTGGCGGGGCAGTGCGAGCAGGTCTTCGTGTTCGGCCTGTCCATGGGCGGCTGCCTCGCGGTGCGCCTGGCGGAGACACGCGGCCGGGCGGTGCGCGGCCTGG
Organism: Streptosporangiaceae bacterium; assembly: GCA_030040475.1. Next base: position 9,701 of record JASHTQ010000742.1, on the reverse strand, counting down.
TGCTCGTCAACCCGTCGCTGGCCCCGGATACCAGGCTGTTCCTGCTCGCTCCCGTGCTTAAGTACGTGCTGCGGTCGCTGCCCGGCATCGCGAGCGACATCAAGAAGCCGGGCGTGCAGGAGGTCGGCTACGACCGGGTACCTGTCCGGGCCGCGGCCACGTTGCCGCGGCTATGGAGGACGACGACCAGCCATCTCGGCGAGGTCACCCAGCCGGTGCTCGTGTTCCGCAGTGACGTCGACCACGTCGTCGGGCCTGCCAGCATGCGCGTGCTGCTCGCCGGCTTGCCGGACAGCCAGGTCACGGTGCGCACGTGTGCGGAGAGCTATCACGTCGCGACCCTGGATAACGATGCCCCTGCCATCTTCGAGGGCAGCGTGAAGTTCGTGCAGGATCACGCCGACTAACGCGGGCCGGTGTTTACGGGTCGCAGGCACCGATGAGGCCTATCCTCCCGGCAGCAAGCCAGGGGCAAGCTATGGTTGGAGTTAGGCCAAAATTCGCACAGTGGTGGGGAAGTGCCGGACTGGGATAACACGGAAAGCAGAGAGAGCGACGAGGACGCGGCATGGCGCGACCTCGTGGCCAGATTTGAGGCGCCCGCCGTCGACGGGCAGCCGACGCCCTGGCCGGAGCGCGAGAACGTGGATCCAGCCCGCGGGACACGAGGGGTAGAACGGGCAGAAGGAGTCCGTGGTGCGAAAGGGTCACACGCGGCCGAGGGAAAGCACAGGATCGACGGGGCATCGGTAGCAAACGGGGCCGATGGGCCATCGGAACCAGATAGCGCAGACGAGGTACAGGACGCCGACCGGGCCGAGTCGGCGGGTGGGCCCGCCGTCGACGGGACGACAAAAGCGCGGCGGGGCGAGCGCGGATCTGGTTCCCCAGGCACTGAAGGGATGCCAGGGACTCACGCGACCGACGGTACACAAGGGGCACTCGGGAGCGGCGAGGCCGGAGAGGCGCTTGGTGACGGCGAGGCGGGAGGGGCGCTCGGAATATGGGTGCACGAGCCTAACGGGATGTGGGCGGCCGAGCGGGCGTGGCGGGGTTCCGGGCGGGGGATGCCGCAGGACGATCCCGACGAGGAACACTTCGTGCCGCCTACCCCGCCGCCGCTGCCCAAGCTTGACCCGGTCACCAAGGGGGCCTGGCTGGCGCTGTTCGGCGGGCCCGGCTATCTCGTCTTGGCCACCGCGGCGGGCTGGTCGATACCGGGACTGGCCGCGTTCTGCGCGGTCGCGGCGTTCGTGGCCGGGTTCGCCGTACTCGTGCTGCGCATGCACGAGCCTGACTCCGGGCGCTCGGACGACAACGACGACGGTGCCGTGGTCTGACGGGCGAGGTCGGCCGCGCCCACGATCCCCGCGTCCTCGCCTAGCTGCGCGGCCTTGATCTCCGCGTACGGCCGGTAGCCCCGGCCGGTCAGGGCGCGCTCGAAGGTCGCCCGCGCGGGATCGAGCAGCAGGTCGCCTGCCTCCGACACGCCGCCGCCGATCACGAAGCACGCCGGATCGAGGATGGCGGCCAGGTCGGCTAGCCCCTGGCCGAGCCAGCCGCCGACGATCTGGAAGCAGCGCAGCGCGGCCGGATCGCCTTCCGCCGCCGCCTGCGTGATCTCCGGGCCGCAGATGCCCTCCGGCGTTCCGCCGCCGAGCTGGAGCAGCCTGATGGCGCCCTCCGGGGTCCGCCTGGCAAATTCGCGGGCCTCCGCGACCAGGGCGCTGCCGCTTGAGTACTGCTCCCAGCAGCCGCGGTTCCCGCAGCCGCACAGCCGCCCGTCGGGAACCACGCGGAAGTGGCCGGGCTCGCCTGCGATACCCCAGCGGCCCCGGTAGAGCTCGCCGCCGATGATGATGGCCGCACCGATGCCGGTGCCGACCGCTACCAGCATGACGTCGCGGTAACCGCGCGCGGCGCCGAATCGGGCCTCGGCCCAGGCCGAGGCGTTCGCGTCGTTCTCTACCACCACCGCGCGGCCCAGGCGCTCCTCGACCCGCCGCTTCAGCGGTTCCTGGCGCCAGGCGAGGTTCGGCGCGAACAGCATGGTGGCCCGGTCGGAATCGACGAAGCCGGCGGCGCCGAGCCCGATGGCCGCGACCTCGTAGCGGGCGAGCAGTTCGGTGATAACGTCGGCGATGGCCTGCTCGGTACGTGGCGGGCTCGCCGCGGGGGTGGACCGCCTGAGCTGCGCGACGATCTGGCCGTCCTCATCGACCACGCCCGCCGCGACCTTGGTGCCACCGACATCGACGCCGATGGCAAGCGTCATCGCTCGCTGGGCGAGGGCGGAGGCGGAGGTGGTACCACCGTTCGTTCGGAAGAATGGGTTTGATCTTGAGTTTTCACGGCCTGCTCGAAGGCGGTGAAGGCGTCCTGGACCAGGCCCGCCAGGATGCCGCCCGCATCGGCGATGCGGGCGCTGAGGCCTGGGCCGGACTCGCGCGCGCGGCGGGCGGCCTGGCAGACGGGGCACCACTGGCATTCCGGCGGCTCGTTAGGCGGCGGCTCGTTCGTGGCCGTGTCCCACACGTCGGCGCTGGGCTTCCTGTCCTGGCCGAGCGTCCGCTTGACCTGGTCGGCGACCTGGTTGGCCATGCTTCGGGCGCCGGCCTTCATCAGCCAGCGCTGGAAATCGGCGACGGGGTCGCTGGGCCGGGCGGACTGGCCGGTGCGGCCGGACTGACCGTTGGCACGCGGCTGCCCACCGCTTCGCGGCGATCCGCCATTCTCCGGCCGACCCGAGCTTGGAGTTTGGCCCCCGCCGCCTGACGGGCTGTCGCCATGAGATTCCGACACCTGCGCCTCCTACCTCGATCGTACCGCTACCACTGCAGGACATAAGGCACGCCGGTGGCGCGGAAATGCCCGACGTTCAGGCACTCGGTGACGCCGATCCGCGTCCTGCGGGCCAGCGGCTGATGCACGTGCCCGAAGAGCGCGTACCTCGGCCGGGTCGCCTTAATCGCCTCGATCAGCGCCACGCTGCCCTTTTCCATGCGCCGGGCCACGGTGTCGTAGAGGAGCTCGGGGACCGCGGGCGGGATGTGCGTGCACAGGACGTCCACGGCGCCGACCGCCGCCAGCTTGGCCGAGAACTCCTCCTCGCTCATCTCGTTCGGCGTCCGGTAGACCGATCTCAGCCCGCCGCCGACGAAGCCGAACGTCCATCCGTCCAGCTCGACCGTGCCGCCGTCGAGGACGTGGTGCCCCGGCTTGACGTGGCTGGCCCACATCCTTGGCACGTCGACGTTGCCGTAGGTCAGGTAGGCGGGTTCGGGAATGGCGTCGAACAGCGCCGCGTACTGCCGCGTGATCGCCGCCTCGAACAGGTTGCCGCCGTTGGCCGACTTCTCGGCGAACAGGCGCGCCGACAGTGCCCTGGCCTCGTCGAACCGTTTCGCCGTGCGGAGTTCGACGTAGCTGCGCGTGGCCTGCTCGCCGAACAGGTCCGCGAAGATGCCCTGCCCGTAGTCGGCGTAGTCGAGGAACAGCAGCAGGTCGCCCAGGCAGATCAGGGCGTCCGCGCCGCGCCCCGCGACCGCGAGCGCGTCCGTCCGGCCGTGCACGTCGCTCACCACGTGAACTCGCATGCCACCACCGTAGGCCGGCCGGGATTGCGCTGGCCAACCGGCTATTACCCGCGTGGATTGACGGGCCAGGCGCTCTAAGCTTGTACTGCCAATGAGGGCTATCTTCCAGGAGTTGCTGTGCGCGAATTCAGCATCCCGGCGCTGACCGAGATCCCGGCGAACGCGAATCTGGCCGGGGTCATCTTCCGCCGGGCCGCCGAGCAGCCGCAGGCCGTGGTGCTGCGCCGCCAGGACGCCGCCGGGGCATGGCAGGACGTCACCGCGGGCGGGTTCAAGGACGAGGTCGTCGCGGCGGCCAAGGGCCTGGTTGCGGCGGGGATCGAGGCCGGCGACCGGGTCGCGTTGATGTCGCACAGCCGTTATGAGTGGACGCTGCTCGACTACGCCATCTGGGCCGCTGGCGCGGTGACCGTGCCGGTTTACGAGACGTCCTCGGCCGAGCAGGCCGAGTGGATCCTCAGCAACTCAGGCGCGCGCGCATGCTTTGTCGAGACGGCCGCCTTCGGGCAGGTGATCGACGGGTTCCGGGACCGGGTGCCCGCGCTGGCGCAGGTGTGGCGGATCGACGCGCCCGCCGATGCGGAGGCGTCGCTGCGCTGGCTGGTGGGCGCGGGTGCGGCGGTCGGCGACGAGGTCATCACCGAGCGGGCGGCGATGGCGAGGAAATCCGACCTGGCCACCGTCATCTATACCTCCGGGACCACCGGGCGGCCCAAGGGCTGCGAGCTGACCCACGAGAACCTGCTGTCCTGCGTGCGCAACGCGTTCCTCGGGCCGCTCACCGGCGTGGTCGGGGGCGCGGACCCCAGCACGCTGCTGTTCCTGCCGCTCGCGCACGTCTTCGCCAGGATCATCCAGGTGGGCTGCATGGAGGGCGGGGTGGTGCTCGGGCACTGCGGCGACATATCGGCGCTGCTGCCCTCGCTCGGCTCGTTCCGGCCCACGTTCATCCTCGCGGTGCCGCGGGTGTTCGAGAAGGTGTACAACAGCGCCGAGGAGAGGGCCACAAGCGAGGGCAGAGGGGCCATCTTCGGCCGGGCGGCACGCACTGCCGTGGACTACAGCATGGCGTTCGATGCGCCCGGTCGCCCAGGGTTGCGGCTGCGGGCCGAGCACGCGCTGTTCGACCGGCTGGTCTACAGCAAGATGCGGGCGGCGCTCGGCGGCCGGGTGCGGTACGCCATCTCCGGCGGCGCCGCGCTCAGCGACCGGCTCTGCCACTTCTTCCGCGGCACCGGCGTCGTCGTCCTGCAGGGGTACGGCCTGACCGAGACGACCGCGGCGGCGACGGTCAACCGGCCGGATCGCAACAAGATCGGCACCGTCGGGCAGCCGCTGCCAGGCGCCGCGATCAAGATCGGCGACGACGGCGAGGTGCTGATCGGTGGGCCCACCGTCTTCCCCGGCTACTGGCAGAACGAGGCGGCTACCAAGGAGACCTTCGCCGAGGACGGCTGGTTCCGTACCGGCGACATCGGCGAGCTCGACGACGAGGGATTCCTGACCATCACCGGGCGGAAGAAGGAGCTCATCGTCACCTCCGGCGGCAAGAACGTCGCGCCCGCCGTGCTCGAGGACAGGCTCCGCGGCCACGCGCTGATCAGCCAGGCCATGGTGGTCGGGGACGGCAAGCCCTATATCGCGGCGCTGATTACCCTGGACACCGAGATGCTGGGACCGTGGAAGAAGCGGCACGGCCTGCCCGACGACACGCCGGTCGCGGCGCTGCGGGATAACCCGGACATCGTGGCTTCTGTGCAGGCCGCCGTCGACGACGCGAACAAGGCGGTGTCCCGGGCCGAGTCGATCAGGAAGTTCCGGATCCTTGACGTGGATTTCACGCAGGAGAACGGCCAGCTCAGCGCGAAGCTCGGCATCCGCAGGAGCGTGCTGGCCAAGGACTTCGCCGGCGAAATCGAGGCGCTCTACGCGTGAGCCCGGCCTAGCCTATGGCGCGGCCGCGGGCGCGTCCGGTGGCGGCAGGCTCGTGCGGCAGCGGCGACGAGGTCCGGAACAGGAACTCGGCGTAGGTGTCGGGCGCCTGGTTCGGGTCGGCCAGGTACCTGTCGGGCGTGGAGTTGAGGATCATCATCCGGCGCTGGGCGTAACGGCATTCGGCGATGACGTCCGCCACGCGCCTCGTGATCCGGGCAGCGGTTCGCCGGGTCATCTGTTACACCTCCCTGGCCAGCCGGTGTCCGATCCGACGCCCGGCCCTGCGCCTGTCGTGCCGTGCCTGGCCGACCCGCCGGGCCGCCGCCGCCTGCTGGCGCGCTTCCCTGATGTGGTCGAGGACGAGGCTCTGACTCATGTTCGTGTTCATCGTTTCCCTCGATGCTCCGGCCGACCGATTCGGCCTCCACCATCGAGTCTCGCCGTAAGGCCCGCAGGCCCGCATCGGAGGAAATTCCTATTCTCGCTGCTCATGGGGGCCTTAGATGGCCGGCGTATGTCTTAGGTCAGGGCTGCAGCAGCGAGGTCAGGCGGGCTGCGGCGAGGTCCCAGCGCCATTCGCGGTCCACCCAGGCCAGCCCCTTCTCCCCCATGGCCCGAGCCCTGGCGGGATCGTTTAGTAGCTCCGCGACGCGCGCGGCTAGGCCGACGGCGCCGCGGACGACGTACCCGGACTCGCCGTCGAGGATGGCGTCCGGGGCTCCGCCGGAGTCGCCGCCGATCACCGGCAGGCCGGTGGCCGATGCCTCGAGGTAGACCATGCCGAGGCCCTCGACGTCGAGCCCGGCGCGCCTCGTCCGGCACGGCATGGCGAACACGTTGGCCGCGTCGTAGTAGCCGGGGAGCTCGGACCACGGCACCGGACCGGTGAAGACGACGTCGCCGCTGACGCCAAGCCGGTGCGCCTGGCGCTTGAGGGCCGGGGCGTAGGGGCCGTCGCCGACCAGAAGCAGGACCGCTCCCTGGACCTCCGCGCGCACCCTGGGCCAGGCCGTGATCAGGGTGTCCTGGCCCTTGCGCGGGACCATCCTCGATACGCACGTCACGATCGGCCGATCTGCGTTGAGGCCGAGCAGTTCGCGCACCTCGCGGCCGCCGGAACCGGGACGGAAGAACGACATGTCGACACCTGGCGCCAGCCGGACCATGCGCTTAGCCGCCGCAGGCGACAGCACGCGGGAGAGCCGGACCCTGAAGTACTCGCCCAGGTAGGTCACCGCGTCGACCTCGTCGCCGATCCTGCGGAGCAGCGCGCGGGCACCGGGCAGGGCCGCCCAGCCCGCCTCGTGGCCGTGGGTGATCGCGACCGCTCGGCGCACGCCCGCCCTGCGCAGCACCGGGGTGATCAGGCCGAGCGGCGCCGCGGCGCCGAAGAGCACCGACTCGCAGCCATGCTCGCGGGCAATGGCAGCGGCCCGCCTGGCCACCGCGGGTACCGGCAGCATCAGCGAAGTCGGGTGGCGGATCACGGGGAAAGGCTGCTCGGCGTCGAAGGCGGCAGCGCCCTGCCAGGCCGGCGCGTAGACGGTGACCGTGCCTTGCGGCAGCCGGGTGGCCAGCCCGTGCACGAACGACTGGATGCCGCCCCGGCGGGGCGGGAAATCGTTGGTGACGATCAGCGTGCGGGGCACCGGACGAGTTTATAGCGGCCGCGACGGCTTCCTCAGCCGCTGGGCTGGGCGGTGCGTTGGGCCTTCCTCTTCTCGTGCTCCCCGTAGCCGAGCGTCCAGGCAGACAGCGTCACGGCGAAGACGTACGGCACCGTCTTGGAGCAGACCAGGGCGATCCCGGTCGAGGTCGTCGCCACGATCACCATCCGCAGCCCGGCCTCGATGAGATAGCCGACGCCCCAGGCGACGGTGATGACCCGGAACGCCCGCCGGAACCCTGGATACCGCCACGCGCCCGTCACGTCACGGCCCTTCCTGGTATCGGGGCCGAGGAGCTCGAGCGCCAGCCGGTAGATCAGCGGCTGGCGCAGCCGCACCGAGAACAGGCAGGCCAGTGCGAACACGAAGGACGGCACCGATCCTTCGAGCAGGAACAGCCTGGCGCTGTGGGTGGTGAGCCCGAGAATGGTTCCCACCGCGATGCCGCCAAGGACCATCACGCCGATCACGTCCGGCCGCCGGTCCACCAGGGCGCCGATTCCGATGCCGAGGGCCGGGAGGATGCCGCTGATCACGAGCGCGCTCACCGCGCTCATCCCGGCGGAGCTGAGCAGGCCGTAGACCAGAAGCGGGCCGCCCAAGTCGAAGACCACGATGATCGCGACCTGGCGCAGCCTCCCGGGCAGCTGGCGCGACCCGCCGGGTTCTGGCCCCGCGCCATCGTCCACGCGACCAAGGCTAGCTACGGACGGACCACGCCGTCGAGGTTGTCGGCGTACCACGGAGTGCTCATCGGGATCCGCTCCACGTCCATCCCTGTCTGCGGGGCGTCGATGATGTAGCCGCCGCCGACGTAGATGGCCACGTGGCCCTCTGCGTTATAGATCAGCAGGTCACCGGGTTCGATCGCGGACACGTCGACGTGCGGCAGCTCGGCCCACTGCTCGTAGCTGTCGCGCGGGATGGCCACGCCCGCGGCCGCCCAGGCGGCCTGGGCCAGCCCGGAGCAGTCGAAGCCCAGATGGCAGGGCCCGGTGCCGCCGTACACGTAAGGGCAGCCGAGCTGCGCGTAGGCGAAGGCGACGGCCTTGTCCGCCTCGGTCGTGGTCGGCCCGCTGTAGGTCACCGTGGTGCTGCCGTTCGCGCCGATCGAGTTGTTCTTCACCGTCTGCTGCTCCGGCACCGTCAGGCTGTCCAGCGTGGCCTGCTCGGTGGCGATGAGGTCGCCCAGCGACTTCTTGTGCGCGGCGAGCTGGGACCTGAGCTGAGAGATCCCGTACTCGGTCCGCTCCATCGTCTGCTCGATGGCGGACAGCTGGCTGGCGTCGGTGAGAAGCTGCTGCGTCTCGGCGTTCCTGCTGTCAGAAAGCTCCAGCAGGAGCGCTCCCTGCTGCAGGATGGCACTGGGATCGCCGGAGGTGAGAATGCCGGCGACGGAAGTCGCCCCGGTGTCCTCGAAGGCGGCCGCCGCCGTCTGCGCGACGATCGTCTGCGTGGCGCGGAACTGGGCGTTGGCGTGGGAGGCCTCCACGCGTACCTGGGACAGCCTCGCCTTGGCGGCGGACAGCTGCTGACTGGCCTGGTCGAATTGCTCTGTGACGTGGTCGAACTGCGAGGTGAGCTGGTTGATCCGCGCCTGGACCTGGGCCACGGTCGGCTGGGGAGAGGCGCCGGCACGGGCGGCGAAAACGGCCAGTCCCGCCGCCGCCACTAGCGCGGTCGCGATCGCGATAGCGCGGCGGATCAGGGACTTGGTGCCCCCCAGCCGCGTACCCACGTACGTACCACACTCCTCGTCATCCACGCGGATCCCGAACGTGTTCACCCAGGTCCGTGGCTCGTTTACCGGCTGGCCAACCTTCGGGCAAGCGTAGTGAAGGCATAAGGACGATTCAACCGATTCCCGCAATTCCAACTCCTGGATTACGATGTCACGATTCTGCTGCGGGAAGGGTGCCAGAGCGCTATTATCACGACGCCTTGGTGTCCGGAAAAGGCATAGAAGCCCAGGTCTGGGCCTGTGTGTCCGTAATCGTAAAACGCAGCGGAGGCACCAGGCCTGTATCGGCGAGAACGCGGAGCGCCCGAGCCTCGGCCGCCGGAAGGCGGCCGGTCACGTTTCGTGTTTCGATGGAAGCAATGGCACAATCGCCGCAGCCGATACCGCGCATCTCGCAGCGACGGCAATCAATGGTCAGGACGCCTCCTATGGCATTCCGTGCATGAGCGGATACACCGTAGCGGCGCCCTGTGACATTTCGGGGCATGGGCTTTGGCGGCCAAGTGACCCAGGGGGCGGTTGTGCCGCCGGGATCGGATCAGCGCCCGGCGGCCCTGCGCATCGGCGCTGGGCCGCCAGCGCATCCCTGGCGCGGGTCAGCTCCTTTTCCCTGACCAGCAGCCGCTGCCGCGCCGCCTCCCACTCCTGCGGGCTGACGACCGGCGGGGTATTTGCCTTGTCCATGGTGCTTTCCTTTCTGCTGTAGGCAGGCCGGCTCAGCCGGCCTGCGAGTCGAGGTGGTGCTGCAGCGCGTCGAGCGAG
>JASHTQ010000741.1 GCA_030040475.1 Streptosporangiaceae bacterium | reverse complement strand
TGTCCACTGGCGTTGTTGTGGGTGCCAGGTCGTGCCTTCAGGCGCTTCTGACTCCAACGCGTCGGCAAAGGCGATGACTGCCTCTACTACCTCGCCGAAATTGACCGGCAGGTTCTCACCCGCGATACCGAGATTTACTCGGTAGGCCGCGTAGGTCTGCTGGCGAAGGTCAGCGAGATTGTCAACCGCGGAGGAGAGGGCCGCGATCGTGGTGCCACGGAATGCGGCGGTGGCGAGCAAGGCCTCACGGGCAATGCCGTGGTCGACGGGCCAGGCGCGCGTCAGGGTGTAGATGTCGGCGTAGTCGCGGACTCGCGTGTTGGCCGGGCCAAGACCAATGGCCGTGGTGATTTTTTCGGCAAGTACGGTCTCGATGGGATAGCCGAGTACTCGAACAGGCGGCAATCCCGGGCGCAGCGAAGGCAAACTGAAATGTCTCGGTGCGGGCGTGACCGGGTCGCCGAAGTTGACATCGAGCCGGAATTTCACCATGGCTGTGGCGATGGCGCAGTCCATTGCGACGCGCACACCTGAGTAGAGGGCCTCGTCCCGGATGATGCGGGAGCTGACTGTGTCGGCGCGGTACTCGACGCCATCGTCGTAGGCGGGAGCCTGATGGGCGATCTGTATCACACGCTCCACGACCGAGGCCTGGTCATTACTTACCACGCGGGCGAGTGCATCTAGATCAGCAGTGGGCCGGCGAGCGTCATATGCAGCGAGCAGCATGCCGCCCTTAATGATGAACTGGTCGGCGTAGGGCGACATGCTGAGCCGGGCAAGCCAGCGCTCGACGACGTAGAGAGTGAGGAGTTCTTGGGTCGCCCGTCCTTCTGCCCGGGCTCGATTCTGCAGGTCTAGGTAAGCCTGGCCAGCCGCCGTCGCTCGTGTCGGCCGTCTCATCCTGCTCTCGCTATGTCTACTGCAAGCCTGACTGGGCCATGCACGTCTAGCGCAGCCGCGATCCGGAGCAGCGCTGCGGGCTGGGCATCGCGGCGCCTTAGATACCGGCGCAGAGCGGCAAGAGCGAGCGGCTCACCAAACCTGTGCCGCAAGCGCATCAGATCGACGACCGTGCGAGCCGGATCGTAGATCCGGATCAGCTCGCCGGGCGCCGCCTCCACGCTGGACAGACCCAGTTCGAACGTCTCGGCATCAAACCGGAAAACCCTCGTCGGCGGGAACGCGATATGCGGCGGCCTGCTCGGCTTAGGCACCGCGATCTGGACCATGGCCGGGATCTCATCAGTCAGATCGTGTACCGCCGCCGCCGACACCAGGCAGACGATGGCGCGCGGCGCACGGTGCGCAATTGCGAGGAAGTCGGGGTAGGTGGCCAGCGATGCCCCCGAGTGACGGAAGACCCCGCGGGACAGTTCGATGATGGCGCCCGAGTCCCGCGCGGCATAGAGATCGCGGGGATGGACTCCGTGTGCTACCGCCTCGCCGGTGGTGAAGGTCGCCGGGAGGCTGGCGAGACCAGGCATGGATAAAAGTGTTGCACGGTTGTTCGCGCTGTGCAACCTTCTTATCCAGCGCTGCGACTGCGTCGGTGGGTTGTATTCACTAGGCCTGGTAGCGGCCGCGGGCCATTGCCTGCCCCGTCCGTGTGGGACGGCTCGTGGAACGACGCTCTGCATGATCCGAGCGCAGCGAGTGCTGCCGGCGCGATTACGTGTGTCATCGGAGCAGCTAGGGGTCAAGGTGCATGGGGTCGGGCTCCTTGTAAACGGCAGGCCAGCGGTTCGAACCCGCTCACCGGCTCCAAGGTCAGAGGGTATATGGTCCCTCTGCGGGCAGCTTCCGTGGAATCCAACGTGGAATCGACGGCCTTTTCGGCGCTACCGTGCCGGTATGCCGAGGGTCGCCAAAGGTCACATAGCAACTTCCGAGCGGGTCGTTCCGGGTCGTGGTGTTCGCCGGGTACGACCCGGCCACCCGGCGTCGACAGTACTTCAAGTCCACCGTCAGGGGCGAGACCGAGGCGCAGATCGAGCTCGGTCGGCGGCCCTGGAGTCGGTCCTGGACCAGGCAGCCCGGAACGAGCGCGCTGGGAGGCCGACCTCCAGGAACAGCGTCAGCGTCGCAGCGGCCGCGCCAGCTAAGGCAGGCCAGGAAGCTGCCCGGGTTTGTCAAGCCAGGCGTCCAGGGTGAGCGGCAGTCGCTGGCTGACCTCGCCGCGGGTCGCGCCCGTGGCGGCGGCGTACCAGCCGAGCAGGATCCGGGTGACCAGGTCTTTGGGCGTCCTGGCCTTAGTTCAGTCGGGTCCGCTAAACCGGCCGCGCATGTCTTCAGCCGACGCGAATGGCGTCTAGCATGAGGTCCATGACCGCCCTGCCCGCCGACTCTGAACACGAGGATTCCCTCGATCCCGAGCGAATCCTCCGTGTGCTGCCCGAGGGTGAGCGGGAGACGTTCCTTACAGAGTACCGCCACGCGGTGGGCGAAGCGCGCGATCCGGCCGCTTGGAAGGATCTGCAGCGGTTCCTGCGGCTGTGGGCCCTGCGGGCCATCGCCGTGGCGCAGCCCGGCTATTACCAGGCCCGGGCCGCCGCACGGGCCGGAACGGGTGGCGGCATGCTGCTTGAGGATGCGATCCGGCAGCATCGCGCGGGCCGGTGAATTACCGGCCCTGGCTGGAGGAGCAAGTTCTCGGCCAGATGGCCGGGCTGCCCGGCGACGCCTTTGACACTCTGGCAAGAATCCTGGTCCGCATCTGCGCCGACCCGTACGACCGGCTACTCAGCAAGCCCGTACGGGCCGATGATCCCTCCGAACGCATGGCCGAGCTCGACGACAACGGGTTCATCGAATTCACGGTCGACGAGCCCGCGGGCTTGGTCCGTGTCTACACTCTGCTCTGGTTCGGCTGACAGGCTGTGCGGCCCTGCCTGGCGTTAACCAGGCCGTCGGCGCGCCTACCTGGCCAGATCAAGGCGACCCTCGCCGCCGCCGGCGTCGGGCTGGAGGATGACGCCTACGTATTCTCCAACGACCTCGTGCATGCACGGCCGTGGGAACCCGGACTGGGTCACTCACAAGGTCTCCGCGGCCGCGGCCGCCGCATGGTGGTGCTCGAGGGCAAGGGCCTGCGGCACTACACGGCCAGCCAACTGCTCGCCGCCAGCTTGGCCTACGCAACACCGCCACGCGGCTCGGCCACAGCGGCGGAGATGCAGCACGACCTCGGCGTCCTCCGTCGCTGGTATCCCGGCGGCCAGGGCATGAACGTCACCAACATCCGCGCCGACAGCCTCGCCTTCTGGCAGCCGACATCGCCAACACCTTCAAGCACAGCAGGCGAAACAGCGGCCGAGCCTGCAGCATCGACAAAGTCAACACCCGCCCCATCGGATCAGCAGTGACCTTCGCTTGGATCGACGCACAGGGGGTGCTCCGGTAGCGCGGACTGCCTCGACCTTGCCAAGCAAGCCTTAGATGACTGGAGTAGCTTCCTCCGCAGCCACAATCTTCTGGCACCGTAGACCCTTGCCCGAGGCCAAGCTTGCTGTTCACGCACATCGGACGCCGATCGCCATCGGCAACGCACACGGCAAGTCCGTCGCCCAGGTCGTGCTGCGCTGGCTCACCCAGCGCGAGGTGGTGGTGATCCCCAAGTCCATGCGGCCGGAGCGGATGGCCGAGAACCTCGACGTCTTCGATTTCCAGCTCACCAGCGATGAGATGAGCCAGATCGCGGCCCTGGACACCGGGGCCTCGCTGTTCTTCGACCACCGCGACCCGGCGATGGTCAGCTGGCTTAACAGCCGCGCCGAGTGAGCATCGTCGCCCGGGGCTTGGTGGTAAATGCTCACTGGCTGGCAGCGGCATCCGGTTACGCAGGTCGTTGTGCGGTGTCTTCGTGCTGGTGGGTTGCGGCCCAGCTGGCGAGGAGCGCCAGGCCGTCGCGGGAGGGTGTGCCGGGTTCGGCCGTGTAGGCGGTGAGGGTGAGCCCTTCGTCGGCTTCCAGGGCCATGGCCTCGAACATGAGGTCAAGGCGGCCGACGGCGGGGTGGCGGAAGTGCTTGATGCCGGTGCGGTGCAGGCGGACGTCGTGGGCGGCCCACAGGGCGCGGAATTCCTCGCTGCGGGTGGACAGTTCGCCGATCAGGCCGGTGAGCGCTTTGTTGAAGGGGTCGCGGCCCGCTTCGGTGCGCAGCAGTTCGACGGTGGTGCGGGCGGAGTCCTCGAAGTCGGGGTAGAAGTCGCGGGCGGCGGGGTCGAAGAACCGGAACCGGGCGAGGTTGACCGGGCCGGGACCGGCGAAGGCGGGTGAGTACAGGGCGCGGCCGAGGGTGTTGGCGTCGAGGACGTCCAGGCGGCCGTTGCGGATGAAGGCTGGCGTGTCGGTCATGCCGTCGAGGATGAGCCGGATACCCGGGCGGATCTGCTGCGGGACACGCGGCCGTGCGGCGCGGGCGGGGCTGGTGTTGGCCGCGCGGGCCAGGTCAAGCAGGTGCAGGCGCTCCGCTTCGCTGAGCTTCAGCGCGCCGGCGATGGCCTCTAGCACGGTGTCGGAGACGCCGGTCAGGTTGCCTTTCTCCAGCCGGGTGTAGTAGTCGGCGCTGACCCCGGCGAGCATGGCGACTTCCTCGCGGCGCAGCCCGGGGACGCGGCGGTTGCCGCCGTAGAAGGCCAGCCCGGCCTGCTGCGGGGTGATCCTGGCCCGGCGGGTGACGAGGAAGTCCCGCACGTCGGCCCGGTTGCTGCTGCTCATGCCCTCACCGTACGTCCGGCCCGGCGGGCGAGGGGGGTTCCGTCATGACCAGGCACAGCGGAACCTCCCGCGGCGGCGGAAAGACGGGTTGCCTGGTTGCCGTGAGTGCTGTGACCCAGGCCGCGACCGAAGCGGAAACCTCCCGCGCGAACTGTGACTCGGCGTGGTCGCCGGCGGCGGCGCTGCTGGGGTTCTTCATGGTCACCCTGGACGCGGTGATCGTCAACGTCGCGCTGCCGGACATCCGCCGCCAGCTGGCGGGCGGGATCACCGGCCTGCAGTGGGTAGTCGACGGCTACACGCTGCTGTTCGCCGCGCTGCTGCTGTCGGCCGGCTCCTTGTCCGACCGGATCGGGGCACGCCCCTATGCTGCCGCTGTCACTGTTCCGGTCCCGCCCGGTCAGCGTCACCGTGGTGACCGGGTTCGCGTTCATGGCGGGCTACTACGGGCTGCCGTTCGTGATGAGCCTCTACCGCCAGCAACTGCGCGGCCTGACCGCGCTGGAAACCGGGATCGTGTTCCTGCCCATGATGCTCACCGGCGCGGTCCTGACCCCGTTTATTGCCCGGCTGACGGGCAGGTTCGGCGCCCGTTCCCTGATCATCACCGGGCTGGCCGCGATGACCGCCGGACTCACCGTGATGGCGCTGCTGCCGCAGGCGGTTCCCGCCCGCCGGGCCGGGGTAGCCAGCGGCGTG
>JASHTQ010000740.1 GCA_030040475.1 Streptosporangiaceae bacterium | reverse complement strand
CCGGCACCGGCGTCCCCGGCCTGCCGCACCGTTACATCGGCCTCATCCTCGCCGGGCTGCGCCCCGGCGGGGAACGGTTGCCCGGGCGGCCGCCGACCGAGGAACTGCTGCGGCAGGTCGCGGCGGCCAAGCCCTGACCGCCGCGCTGGCGGGCGGCGCCCTAGTCCGAGCAGAGGCAGAACGGCTTGCCGGCCGGGTCGGCGACGTCCGCCACCGAGTCGGCCCACAGCCGAAGACCCAGCGCACCTGTGTGAGCTTGAAGCTCTGCCCGCGGACCCGGGCGCGGCCGACACCGCCACCGTCAACTCTGCGCCGGCAGCCGCGCCTGGTCCCGTCCGGCCGTCAGGTGTAGATGTGCTTGCCGGGTCCCTCGTCGAGGACGGGGTAGTCCTCGCTTCCGGCCGGCGGGGGGTCTGCCAGCGGCCCGGAGTGCTCCGCCGGCCAGGTAGCACCTCTTGGGGCCGGGGGGGGTGACGATCCCGGCGATGTGGCCGCCGCTGCCCAGCACGAAGCGGGCCGGCCCGGCCAGCAGCCCGGTGCTCGCGTAGCCGGACTTCCACGGGACGATGTGGTCGTTCCCGGCGCCGACGATGCAGGCCGGGTGCCTGACGCCGCCCAGCCGCACCCGCCGGCCCGCGATCTGCAGCTGTCCGCGGGCCAGGCGGTGCTCCAGGCAGAAGCTGCGCAGGTAGGACGAGTGCATCGCGGACGGCATGCGGGTGCTGTCGGTGTTCCGGGCCAGGATGTCGAACGTGCCCGCCATGGTCTCGCCGGCCAGCTGACCCTCCCTGGCCATCTTCCGCTCCAGCCGCTGCACCGTCCGCGCCGGTGATGTTCCTGACCACCTGCAGCGCCTGCCCGGGGCCGTGGATCAGGTAGTCGTCCAGGGTGACGCCGGACATGCCCGGCGACGGGTTCCGGCAGCTGATCACGAACACCGTGCGCGCGTGCCTGGCCGCCCACTCGATGAAGCTCCGCCCCGGGGGCGAGGTCCATGACGTAGTACTTGTTGATCCACGGCGGGCTGCACAGCAGCGGCGTGGCCCGGACCTGCGGGGCCTGCGGAGAGTACTGCAGCAGTTCCGTCAGGTCGTTGCGGCAGACGGCCCTGCCCGGCGCGGCGGCGGGGTCCGCCCCGATCGCGGACGTGCTCGTGTCGGCCTGCCGCGGCCGGCCGTGGTTGTCCAGCAGGCCGCCGGCGAAGTCCCGGGTCCCCCGCGGACTTCCAGGCAGGCCAGGTAGGCGAGGGTCTCGGCCAGGGCCAGCCGAAGCCGTGCTGCGTAGCCGACCTGGTAACTGGCCAGGGTGATCTAGATCATGCACCGCGGCTCGGCATGGCGATGCCTTGTCGTAATGTCAGACCCCTAAGGTACCCTCATGGTCGCCGTCCTTGACCTGTTCGCCGGTGCGGGTGGGTTGTCCCTGGGCCTTGAAGAGGCTGGGATGGAGGTTACTGCTGCGGCCGAGTGGGACACCGACGCGCTTGCGACCTACGCTCTTCATCATCCGTCTGCGAGGCTTTTGCCCGGAGATGTCGCAGAGGTAGATTTCAGGGACTTTAAGGGTTCAGTGCGCGTTGTAGCGGGCGGTCCTCCATGTCAGCCCTGGAGTGACGGCGGGAAGCGACTCGGTCACGACGATCCCCGCGATGGCTTCCCGCAGTTTGCCCGCGTGGTCCGGGAGATAGAGCCTGATGCGTTTCTGCTTGAGAATGTGGCGGGCTTTACCCGAATGTCGATGCGTGACCAGTTCGCGGTTCTTATCCAGACCTTCGTGGACATGGGTTTTACTGTAGCTTGGAAGGTGCTGCGTGCGGCGGACTTTGGCGTACCTCAGCGGCGTCAACGACTTTTCATCGTTGGAATGAGGTCGGGAGCATTCGCCTGGCCAGAGCCAACTCATGGCCCTAACGCGTCGAGGCCTTGGAGGTCGGCAAGCGAGGTAGTTGACCCGGCTAGCCCGATCGGCGATTTGAATCCATCGAAAATTGTTTACGCAAAGAATCCCGAGCCGCGGCCAAGCCCGTACGACGGCCATCTGTTTAATGGGGGAGGTCGCCCTATTGACCTAAAAAACCTTGCGCCAACAATGCTGGCGTCGATGGGCGGGAACAAGACACCCTGGCTTGATACGCTTAACATGGTGCCTGCGTATCATGCTCACTTGATGGCAGGTGGCACCCCTCGGTCAGGCGAAATACCTGGAGCACGACGGATCACCGTAGCCGAGGCCGCTGTGTTTCAGACGTTCCCACTGGGTACGACTTTCGCTGGCCGCCGTTCGTCTCAGTACAGGCAGGTAGGCAACGCTGTTCCGCCGCGTCTCGCACGTGAGGTGGGCCGCGCGCTTATTCAAGCTCTTACGAAATCGACTCATAGAGTCTCGGCCTAGGCATCCTCATCGACAAGCCCGCATTCATGCAGGGCTTGTACGTACTCAATGACGAGCGTATCGTCCGGCTGTCTCTGCTTAAGATAGAGATAGAGTGTCTCTAGGGCAGCCTCGCGGGACTGGCGCCTCAGCCTTGCTGTCAAGGATCTGATCTCGTGCTTAATGTCAAGAACTGAAAGATCGAGATCCTTATCTAGGCCAGCACTAATGAAACCGTCGATTATAGCTTCCGCGGACACCGCTGAGGCCTGAGCGACAATATGCACTCGCTCCAGAGCTTTTCTATCTTGTATAGCGGCGGCCTGCCGCAGCTTCGTCTGCCATTGATTTCCGGTTACCTCGAATGCTTCTTCTACTACCCCGCCGAGCCAAATCTGAATGTCACCTGCGGTTCCGGCGCTAGCATCAGCAGCATTCAAAGACTTGGTGTCTGCGCGGAACGTGCCCGTAGCGTCAGAAACCGCGGCCAGTAGCGCAGCCAAGATGAATTGCTCATGCGCTCCTTTAGATGGCCGCTTCAACATCCTGTCAAACAGTACCGACACGTTAGCAAAAGTCAGCTTCCTAGCCCGGAGCCTCGGGAAGGCAGGCAGCGGCCGGGCGAGCGCGGCAACTCCTTCCGCAAGGTAGTGAAAAGCCGCTGTAATCTCTGCGATCGTAGCTGTAGTGGACGCCCAGGTGACAAGTCTCGTGAATGCCTCCCGGTCCAGACCGTCAAGACGCTTTTGGCCTTTCGCGAGTGTCTGAAAGGCATCTTGCTTACAAGGTATTGACAGTTCCTCGCATACACTTGTAAGACGCTTGGTTACCCCTCGCCGAGATGGCGGCGCAATTCGTATGTCTATCAGTGTCTCCGCGGCTGTCGGGAAAGCGAGAATCGCGAGTGCTGCGTCTCTGTAAGTATCGGCTTTGCTGAGCAGGTCATCAAGCCACGGACGAGCCGCGCCCGGCGGAACCGTCCTAGTGGAGGGAGGGCTGGTGACGAGTTGCCGTAGCGTGGATTCCGTGAGGTTGCTCGCCTGCGTGGCAAGCAAGCGATCTTGCGGGCTGGGCGGCATATAGCCTCCGAGTGGCTCGGTCGGCTCGATCGGGTCCGCTGATTTGTCGCGTCATGCGGGCATCGACTATGGCCCGACAAAGTCTCCCCCAACTTCCCCGCCCATGTCTCACGAAAGTGACAGTTGAGGCTCCCAGCGTGGTTCCCGACTCCTGCCCAGCCGGTCTCATGGTAGTTGAACATGCAAAATCGAACGCTCGTCCCATCTGACTGACGAGGAAGGTGTCGAGCGAGGCCCTCGACCCGGGTCTGCGCGGCGCGCCCGAATAACAGGAATCGCCCGCATAACCGATCCTCGGTCAGCGACGGCTCGCTGATCATGGAGTCGTGGGTGCCGCCGCTGATGCCGAGCACGACGAGCAGCGCCGCGACCAGGCCGGCGATCCCGCAGACCACGTACCCGATCGCGTTGGCGTGCCCGAGCGCGTCGAACGCCACGGCCTTAAGCGGGTTCGGCGGGTCCGGGACCGAGTTCGCGCCGAGCGGCCCGGAGCTCACCGCGCCGACCAGCGGCGCGAGCGCAGGGTTGTGCGCCGCCGATGCCTTGAAGGCAGCGAGCGCGTGAGACAAGGAAGGACTCCCGGCGACCTTGGAGGCGATGGCCCCCGCCGCGCGGCTGAGCGTGATCGCGCCGATCACCGCGGGCCCGAGCGTGAAGCCGAAGTCGCGCAGCATGTTCGCCGCGGCGCTGGCCATCCCCTCCTGGTGGTTCGGCACCGTGTCGACGAGCACCGCGGTCAGCGCGGAGACCGCGAACGCGAACCCGATCCCGATCAGGATGTACGGCGCGATGACCGGCCCCAGGCCGACCTGCGAGGTGACAGACACCCCGGACGTCCAGAAGTCGCCGGCTGCCATCAGCGCCAGCCCCGCGCCCATCGTCCACCGCGGGTTGTAATTGTGCAGCAGCCGCTCGGTGACCGGGATCAACGGCAGGGCGATCCCGTTGAACAGCACGAACGCGATCGCGGCGTGCAGCGGCGTGAACAGCAGGATGGCGGTCAGCCTGATGCTCGTCGAATACGCCGTCCCGAGGAAGCAGAACATCCCGATGACCGAGGCGATCGAGGCCACGCTGAACGCCCGGTTCCTGAACAGGTCCAGGTCGAGCAGCGGCGCCGCCGCCCGGCGCTCGGCCATGATGAACAGGGCAAGGAACACCACGGCGACGATGAAGCCGACGATCACCTCGGCGCTCCCCCAGCCCGCCGTCGGCCCCTGGATCACCGCGAACATCAGCGCGAACAGGGCCACGGCCACCGTGGCCTGGCCGCCCCAGTCCAGCGAGCGGCCCTCCGGGGAGGAGGAGTTCCGCGCGAACAGGGCCGAGGCGACCACGCTGACAAGCGCGAGGATGCCGATGGCGACCGGGGCCCAGCGCCAGCTCGCGTTCGGGTCGCTGCCCCACTTGAACCCGGCGAGCCAGCCGCCGAGGACCGGGGACAGCATGTTGCCCGCGGACAGGGCCGCCGCCCAGATGGCGACCGCGCGGGCGCGGGCCCGGGGAGTATGCGTTCCGGCCGCCACCATGGCCAGGCTGGTCGGCATGACCGCGGCCGCGCCGGCCCCCGCGATGATCATGCCGATCCACAGCACCATGACCCGCGTCCCGGTAGAGGTGCCAAGGCCCGGCGTCAGCAGCGCCACCAGCTCGCCGACCGCGAGCATGGCCGAGCCGATGATCATCAGCCGCTTGCGCCCGAACAGGTCGCCGAGCACGCCGAACGTCAGCTCGAGCAACGTCACCGGCACGAGGAACGCGTCGGAGATCCAGGTCAGCTGCGAGGACGAGGGGACCAGGTCCTTCTGGAACAGGCCCTGCAGCACCGCGGGGATCGCCAGCGCCAGCTGGGCGACCCCGACCGCGAGGACGGCGGAGCACAGCGTCCCGCGGGTCAGCTCATGGCTTCCCGCGCCGTGGGCGGCGTGCGTCCCGGCAACGTTCCGCGTTGTCATGTAGCCTCCAGCCCTGGTCTTCCGGCAGCCCGGCCGGCCTCCGGGAG
>JASHTQ010000739.1 GCA_030040475.1 Streptosporangiaceae bacterium | reverse complement strand
AAACCCCGTCAGCCCCGTCAGAACCGCCAACCCCTCAGTGACCGGGTGATTGCGTGATCACACCGGAACTGCGCCGCACCAGGGTCGCGGTGCTTGCCTACTTCTTCGTGCTCGGCGTCGGCGGGTCGGCCTGGGCCGCCCGCCTGCCCGCGATCAAGGCGTCGCTGCACCTGTCCGACGGCCGCCTCGGCCTGGCGCTGTTCGCCGTGCCCGCCGGCGCCGTGCTGACGCTGGCGATCAGCGGCCGCCTCACCGACGCGTTCGGCGCGGTGCGGGTGATGCGGATCGCCGGCCTTGCCGTGCCCGCGGCCCTGATCCCCATCGGCCTGGCCGGCGACCTGCCGTGGCTGATGGTCGCCCTGGCCGTCTACGGCATGATGGCCGGGCTGCTCGACGTCGCGATGAACGCCTGCGGCGCCCATCTGGAGGTCGCCTACGCACGGCCGATCCTGTCCTCGCTGCACGCGGGCTACAGCATCGCCGGCCTGGCCGGCGCGGGGATCGGCGGAATCTTCGCCTGGCAGGACATCGGCCCGCTGCCTACGCTGATCACCGCGGCCGGTGCGCTTGCGGTGCTGGCCCTGCTGGCCGGGCCGAAGGTCAAGATCCCGCCGGTGCCCGATTCCCGAGCCGAGAGCCCCGGCGACGGGTCCCCCGGCCCACCTCCTCCGCGCCCGGGGGACTCCCGCCCCCCGGCCCATCCCCTTTCGCGGCGCCAGATCACGCAGACGATCTGGATCCTGGGCCTGCTTGCGCTGTGCGGCCAGCTCGGCGAGGGCTCGGCCGGCGACTGGAGCGCCGTCTACCTGCACGTCAACCTCGGCTCGCCGTCCGGAGTCGCGGCCTTCGGACTGGCCGCGTTCTCGGTCACGATGGCCGCGGGCCGGATGGTGGGCGACCGCCTGTCCGCCAGGTTCGGCCCGGTGGCACTGGTGCGCGTCAGCGGCCTGCTGGCCGGCCTCGGCCTGGCCGCCGGCCTGCTGATCGGCACCCCGGCTGCGGCCATCGCCGGCTTCGCGCTGCTCGGCGCGGGCCTGGCGGCCATCTTCCCGCAGATCGTCTCCGCCGCGGTCCGGCTGGACCCGGCCCGATCCGGCCGCAACATCGGCCGGATCGCCGCGATTGCCTACAGCGGCCTGCTCGGCGGCCCGGTCGTGATCGGCGCCGCCGCCTCCGGCATAGGCCTCCGCGACGCCCTCCTGATCCCCGCCGCCCTGGCAGCCCTGGTCGGCCTCGCCGCCAATGTAATGCGCCCGTCAAGAAGCCAGCCGGAGGCGTCGCGTAAGCCGCCACCTGGTGACTATAATTCAGGTCATGGCGACGATCCCGTTGGCGGACGCGAAGGCCCGCCTGTCCGCGGTGCTTGACGAGGTGCGTGATACCCATGAGCGGGTGGTGATCACCCGCAACGGCCGCCCGGAGGCGGTGATCATGTCCGTGTCGGATCTGGAGGCGCTGGAGGAGACCCTGGATCTGCTGTCCGCGCCGGGTGCGCTGGATGAGATCCGGGCGGCTGAGGCGGAGATCGCCCGCGGTGAGGGAATCGGTGCCGAGGAACTGCGGCAGCTGATGGAGCAGCGCAGACGAGCCGAGAACGGCGAGTGAGCGACGAGGCCTACGGCCTCTTCCTGACGCCCTCGGCCCGTCGCGTCCTTGTTGAAGGGCCACCCCGAGGCCTGCCATCGGCGGTCGCCGCAGCGGTCACCGAGTTCCTGACCGGACCACTGCTGGATAACCCGCATCGGGTAGGCAAGGCTCCAGTCCGCGAACTTGAGGGCTACCGCTCCGCTCGCCGCGGCTCCTACCGGGTGGTCTACCGCATTGATGAAACCGAACGAATCGTCTACGTCGTACGCATCGATCACCGCGCCGACGTCTACCGGACCCGGTAGCTCAGAACAGGGTGTTCTCGGGCTCGATGCCGCGCATGGCGTCGTAGTCGAGCGTGACGCAGCGGATGCCGCGGTCGGTGGCGAGCACCCGGGCCTGCGGCCTGATCTCCTGGGCGGCGAAGATGCCGTGCACCGGGGCGAGCAGCGGGTCCCTGTTCAGCAGGTCGAGATACCTGGAAAGCTGCTCCACGCCGTCGATCTCGCCGCGCCTCTTGATCTCGACCGCGACGCTTTCCCCGGCTCCGTCCCGGCACATCAGGTCGACCGGGCCGATCGGGGTGGGATACTCGCGGCGGACCAGCCGCCAGCCGTCGCCGAGCAGGTCGAGCTGGACGGCGAGCAGCTCCTGCAGGTGGGCCTCCACGCCGTCCTTGACCAGGCCGGGGTCGACGCCGAGTTCCACGGAGGTGTCGCTGATCACCTCGATGATGGTGATCCGGAGCGTCTCGCCGGACTTGCCCGTGACCGACCACAGGCCGGGCTCCTCGGTGAGCCTGCACGGCGGCGACATCCAGTTCAGCGGCTTGTACGAGCCGCCGTCGCTGTGCACGAGCACCGAGCCGTCGGCCTTCACGATGAGCAGCCGCAGGGCGGAAGGGAGATGGGCGGTGAGCCTGCCGACGTAGTCGACGCTGCACCTCGCGATGACAAGCCGCACGTCGGGTAACTCTACTTGGCTGGCAGCGGATCGGCGCCCGGGCTCACGTACAGTGGGCAGGCGTGAGCCCGCGCCGGATCCGCCGTGAGCGCTCCGGCCCCCCGCCTCGTCCGCCCGGGCCCGAGCGGGTCGAATCCTGGCCGGACGGGGACTGGGTGATCCGTCAGGTGCCGGGCGCCGCCACCGGCAAGGCGTACCGTTGTCCGGGATGCGACCAGGAGATCGTGCCCGGCACGCCGCACGTCGTGGCCTGGCCCGAGGACGGGATCAACGTCGGCGTCGAGGAGCGCAGGCACTGGCACACGGCGTGCTGGCAGCACCGGCTGCGCCGCGGCCCGGGCGGGCGCGGGAGAGGAGACACGTGAGCGAGATCAGGGCCGCCACCGTGCTGCCTGCCAAGCGGACCGCGGTCACCCTGCTGACTTCCGACGGGCTGCACCTGGTCGGGGAGCTTGCGGTGCCGGCGGACGGCGATCCCGTCGGCACGCTGATCTGCCTGCATCCGCTGCCCACCCAGGGCGGCATGATGGACAGCCACATCCTCCGCAAGGCGTCATACCGGCTGCCGGCGCTGGCCCAGCTGGCGGTGCTGCGGTTCAACACCCGCGGTGCCTCCTCCGAGCAGGGCACCAGCGAGGGGACGTTCGGCGACGGGGAGGGTGAGCGGCATGACGTCGACGCCGCGGTCCGCTTCGCGGTCGAGGCCGGCCTGCCCGCCCGCTGGCTGGTCGGCTGGTCGTTCGGCACCGAGCTGGCGCTGAAGTGGGGCCTGGACGACCCGGCCGCCATCGAGGGCGCGATCTTGCTGTCGCCCGCCCTGCACCGGGCCGGCGAGGCCGACCTTGACCGGTGGGCGGCGTCGGGCAAGCCGCTGACCGTCCTGGTTCCCGAACTCGACGACTACCTGCGCCCGGACGAGGCGCGCCGGCGGTTCGCGCGGGTGCCCTCGGCCGACGTGATCGCCGTCGACCGCGCCAGGCACCTGTGGATCGGCGAGCCCTACGTGCACATCGTGCTTGACGAGATCGTCCGCCGGGTCAATCCGGCCGCGCTTGTCCCGCCTACGATGACGCTACCGACACACTGGGAGGAACCGTGACGGCGTTTGACCTGAC
>JASHTQ010000738.1 GCA_030040475.1 Streptosporangiaceae bacterium | reverse complement strand
AGCCACCGCAGTCACCTGCGGCGCTGGTGGTCTCTTACACCGCCGTTTCACCCTTACCCCGCGCCAAGACGCGGGGCGGTCTGTTTTCTGTGGCACTGTCCCGCGGGTCGCCCCGGGTCGGCGTTACCGACCACCCTGCCCTATGGAGCCCGGACCTTCCTCACCGGGCGTACGCCCGGCGCGACCGCCCGGCCGACTCACCCGCATCCAGGATACGGCCGTTGCACCGGCGCAGCCGACCGATCAGCACCCGTCGATTTTCCAAGATTTTTAAGCCGAACGGACCCTGTTGGCTTATTTGTGACACGCCCGGCTGGGTGCTGGATGCTGGTTGTGGTGTTGTTCATGATCTTTGCTGCGGTCGGTCTCTTCCCGCGTTCCGTTCCCGGTCGCAGAATCGGGTCGTCATGTCGATGCGGCCGCAGCCGTGGCCGGAGGTTCCGGCCGGCACCGCCCGGGTGGCCAGGAAGGCGTTCCCGAAGGGGGCCCTGGCCATCCGTGCCCGCGATGAGCTGGGCTGCTGGTGTGAGGATGAGGCGTTCGCTGCGGCGTACGGGGCGCGCGGGCGGCCGGGGATTTCCCCGGCGCAGCTGGCGATGGTGACAGTGCTGCAGTTCACCGGGGACCTGACCGACCGGCAGGCCGCTGATGCGGTGCGGGGGCGGCTGGACTGGAAGTACTGCCTGGGCCTGGAACTGGAGGATGAGGGGTTCGATTTCAGCGTGCTGAGCG
Source organism: Streptosporangiaceae bacterium (assembly GCA_030040475.1). The sequence continues at coordinate 5,593 of JASHTQ010000738.1, read as the reverse complement.
AGTACCGGTCGCGGCTGGTGGCCGGCGGCCTGGAGCGGGCGGTCCTGGACGTGCTGCTGGGCCGGCTCAAGGAGCTGGGCCTGGTCCGGGCCGGGGGGCGGCAGCGCACCGATTCCACGCACGTGCTTGCGGCGATCCGCCGGATGAACCGGCTGGAGCTGGCCGGGGAGACCGTCCGGGCGGCCCTGGAGGCCCTGGCCGCGTCGGCCCCGGACTGGTTGGCGGAGGTCATCGATGCCTCCTGGCAGCGTGTCTACGGGCAGCGCATCGACACCCTGCGCCTGCCCGCCGGCGAGGCCGCCCGCAAGGACCTGGCGGTGCAGTACGGGAAGGACGGCTATCACCTGCTGGAGGCGGCCTGGGCTCCGGCCGCGCCGGGGTGGCTGCGCGAGCTGCCCGCTGTCGCCGCCCTGCGGGCGATCTGGGTGCAGCAGTACTACCGCGCTGGCGAGCACGGGGAGGAGGTGGTCTGGCGGGAGCCCGGGAAGGAGGGCGTCCCGCCGGGCAGGCTCAAGCTCGTCTCCCCGTATGACCTGGATGCCCGGTATTCGGAGAAACGCGGCAAGGACTGGGAGGGCTACAAGGTCCACATCAGCGAGACCTGCTGCGAGCCGGGGCCCGGCGGGACCCGCGAGTCCCCGAACCTGATCACCAGCACGGCCACCACCGAGGCCAGCGTGCCCGACGTCGCGATGACCGGGCCGGTCCACGACATGCTGGAGGCCGCCGGGCTGGCGCCCGGCGAGCACGCCGTGGACGCCGGCTATACCTCCGCCGCCCTGCTGCCCGCCGCGCGTGCCCGCGGTATCACCCTGCTCGGCCCGCTGACGGCCGGCTCCGGCTCCAAAGGCCAGGCCCCCGGTTACACCATCGACGCGTTCACCATCGACTGGGACCGCCGGCAGGCGACCTGCCCCGCGGGCGCCGCCAGCAGGACATGGATCCAGTGCACCCAGAACGGCATCCCCAAGATCGTGATCCGGTTCGCCGCCCCTGCCTGCCAGGCCTGCCCTGCCAGGCCCCAGTGCACCCCCACCTCCACCCGCAACGGCCGCCAGCTGTCCCTGCACCCCCGCGACCTGCACGAAGCCCTCCAGCAGGCCCGCGCCGGCCAGGCCACCAGCGCCTGGAAGCACCGCTACAACATCCGTGCCGGGGCCGAAGGCACCATCCGGCAGGCTACCCACGTCGCCGGCATCCGCCGCGCCCGCTACATCGGCCTGCCCAAAACCCGGCTGGAACACAACGCGGCTGCCGCCGCGATCAACCTGATCCGGATGGACGCCTGGTGGACCGGCAAGCCCCTCGACCGGACCCGGACCACCCACCTCCAGCGACTCGACCTCACCGCAGCCTGAACCCGAATAAGCCAACAGGGTCCGAACGGGCGGTGGTTCTCCCGCCCAGGTCAGGCGTTGCGTTCAGGAGTGGTGGCCTAGGGCCAGGGCCGCGGCGCTGACGTCGGCCCGGCCGTAGCCGGCGGAGACCGCGGCGTGCCACTGCCGGGACAGGGCCGCGAGCAGCGGCAGGTCGCCGCCGCCGACCGCGGCCAGGGCGAGGTCGACGTCCTTGAGCGCCCACTCGAGCGGGAACTCGGGGGCGTAGTCGGACTGCTCCATCTTGTGCAGCTTGGCGTCCGCGATCGGGGCGTCAAGCGGGCCGCCCTCGATGGCATCGGCAAGGCTCGATGTGTCAATGCCCAGCCTCTTGGCCAGCTCCAGGGCCTCGGCGACACCCTCGATCAGGGTGCTCATGTAGGCGTTGACCGCCAGCTTGAGCTTGCTGCCCTGGCCGGCTTCGCCCAGCCAGACGGTCTTGCGGCCGATGATGCCGAACGCCGGGCGGACGATCGGCTCGGCCGCGGCCGGACCCGAGGCCAGGATCAGCAGCTGGCCGGCCTCCGCCGGGCCCTTGCTGCCGGACACGGGCGCGTCGACGTACAGCACGTCGGGCCTGAGCTGGCCGATCCGGGCCGCGGCCTGCTGCGTCTCCGCCACGCCGATCGTGCCCATCTGCGCCCACGCGGCGCTCTCGGCGAACGCCGCGGCCGCTCCCCCGTCGAAGATCACCTCGCCGACGATCTCGGCGGTCGGCAGCATGGTGATCACCACCCGCGCGTCGCTGACCGCCGCAGTGGGCGACGGCGCCGCCGTCGCGCCGGCCTGAACCAGCGGCGCGGTGGCGTCCGGCGACCGGTCCCATACGGTGGTGCTCAGTCCGGCGGCGAGCAGGTTGCGGGCCATCGCAGCACCCATGATGCCGGTTCCGAGCACGGCCACGTCCTGGGTCATGGCACGCCCTCCTCCACGCTGGCCGGAGCGGCCGCCGGCGGCCGCTCCGGCTCCAGTATGGCCGGGGCGCGGGCAGGAGCGAAGGCAAGGCCGGCCGCCAGGCCCGCGAACGGCAGGACGGGGAGCAGGTAGCGGTAGTCGAAGTCGGCGATCGCGACCGGGAACACCAGCAGCACGACTCCGGTAAGCCAGGGCAGCATGCTGCCCGCACGCGGCGACCAGACCAGGCGTGGCCTGCGTTCACCGATTCCCCGGATCCGCAGCACGCCGCCGAGGCCGACGAGCAGGATGAGGCCGAACAGCGGGCCGTAGGTGTAGACGAGCCGCTGGTAGGTGGCGATCGGGATGGCGAACACCTTGACCACGCGGCTCGGGGTGGCGTGCCCGTACTGGACCGCATCGGAGTAGGCGGTGCCGCCGGGGATCCAGGAGTGGTTGGCCGGGATCTCCTGGGGCTGCAGCCGGAAGTAGTAGTAGCCGACGGTGCCGGCGTCCGGGTAGTCCTTCCGCGGCCACTGCACGGACAGCAGCAGGCCGCCGACGACGGCGTGCAGGTAGCCGGCCGGCTGGGCCGCGACGGCGCGGAGGGCGAAGTTCGTCAGCAGGGAGTCGTTGTGGGGGCTCACCGGCCCGCCCGGGATGTCGCGTACCTGCGAGTGCCAGATGTAGTCACCGGGCGGCGTGCGACTGGACGGCGAGCCCGATGGGCACAGCTCAAGCTCGTCGGCCGGCGGCTTGATGACCGAGCACTCGGCGAACGAGGTCGTCCGTCCCCACAGGTAGAACCCCTCGGACAGGGTCAGGTCGAACACGCCGTTCCTGGCGTCGAACCACGCCGCGTAGGACAGCACGGGCAGCGCGCAGCAGACCGCCATCGTGACCGCGATCAGCCAGCCGCGCACGTTCCGCCAGCCGCCCGTCATGATGGCGCGGACCAGCAGGAAGCCGGGGAACAGGATCAGGATGGGCAGCCCCTCGCTGCGCACGTCGACGGCGTAGCCGGCCAGCAGGCCCGCGACCGCGGCGGCAAGCCACGACACCCGGTCACGGCGCAGGATCAGCAGCATGGCCAGCATGACGAGGAACGTGAACAGCGCCTCGGCCATCACCATGTGCTCGTCTTCGATCTCGAACCCGTCGAGCAGCACCGGCAGCGTGGCCGCGGTCGCCCAGCGCTTCGGCACCCCGGCCTGCCGGGCCAGCACGTAGATCAGCACCGCGACGGCCAGCCCCATCAGGTGCTGCAGGCCGGTGACGAGCGTCAGGCTGTGGAACGGCAGGAGCGCCCGCAGGAACAGGGAGTAGCCGGTCGTCTTGGACGGGTCCGGGATCGGCCGGAGCGCGGCGCCCAGGTACACGTAGGAATCGCCGGCGAACCAGAGCGCCCCCGGGTAGCCGAGCATGGCAAGCAGCCGCAGGCCGGCCCCGACGGCGAGCGCGGCGGCGAACAGCCGGTTGTCGGTGATCAGCGCGCGCGGCCGCCTGGGCAGTAGGCGTGAAATGCCCGCCATCACGTCAATCCCTTCTGCGCGCCAATTCGCCGGATATGCGGCGAATTATTAACGGCCCGGAGGCGACCACGGGGTGAACGGATTATTACGGCGTCCTGGGAGTGGACACGCAACAATAGCATGCGTCCCTTATCCGGCCTTTGCCCATGATTCCAGCTGTGCCACAAAGGCCCGGGCATCGGCGGGCCAGCCGAACTGCGAATGGGCGGCCTCGTGCCCGCGGACGCCCATCCTCGCGCGCAGCGAGGTGTCCCCGGCGAGTTTCAGCACCGCGTCCGCCGCGGCGCCAGGATCGCGGAACGGGACCACGAAACCGCACTCGTGCCGGGCGGCGAGGTCGGCCGCGATCGGCAGCGGGGTGGTCACCACCGGCACGCCGCGCGCCATGTACTCGACCACCTTGGTGGGCAGCGAGTGCCGGAAGTTCGGCTCGTCCCGCAGCAGCGACAGGCCGGCCAGGGCGCCGTCCGTCATCCGCATGGCCGCCTCGTTGGGGACGAAGCCGTGCCAGCGGATCAGGCCGCCCGCGTGCGCGGGCTCGATCAGCGCCCGCGCGCGGGCGTCGGCCGGGCCGATCAGCTCCACCGTGACGCCGTGCGGGCGCAGCAGCCTGGCCAGCTCCACCATCTCGGCGGCGCCGCGGTCGGGTGACAGGTGACCGACATACACCACCCGCCGGTCATCGCCCGGCGGGGCAGGCGCCTCCGGGACGTAGGTGGTGTTCGGCACCACCGGATGCGGCCGGGAGAACCTGGAGACGTAGCCCTGCTCGGCCAGGATCAGGTGCATATGCCGCTCGGCCGTCCGCTCCGCGATCCGCACCGCGGTGCCGACCGCTGGCCAGAGCGCACGCGGCAGCCACGGCTTGGTGCTGAGCGCGGCGGCCGTGTCCTCGTGCACGTCCCAGATCGAGGGCGGCCGCCTGCGCTTGCTCGGCAGGGCGAGCAGCAGCTCCGGGTCGTGGATCAGCAGCAGGTCGGCCTGGCCGGCGTATTTGGCCAGCTCCTTGCGTGCGGCAAGCAGGGCGCCGATCCTGCGCCGTCCCGCCGCTCGCGGCACCGGCGTTACCCGGAGGTCGAGCCACCGCCGTTCTGGATAAAAAAAATCGTCGGCAACCACGGGAGCGATGTACCTGACCTGATGCCCCGCCTCGAGCAGGGCCCGGATCTGCCGGTGGTAGATGCGCGCGTCGGCGGGATGATGAACGATCGTGCACACCACTATCCGCATCGCGGTCACCTACAGCGCCTCGACCCGCGGGGCTGCGGGGACGACGCCGCGGGTGTCGAGCAGCAGCCGGGCCGATCGCGCCAGCTCAGCCAGGTCGTAGCAGCCGTGGGCCTGGAGCAGGATGGCCAGGTCGGCCTCGGCCAGCGCGGCATCCAGGTCCGGTGCCCGGGCGATGGCCTCGTCGTCGACCAGCCATTCCGGCACGTAGGGGTCGTGGTAGCTGACCACGGCGCCGCGGGCGCGGAGCCTGCGGGCGATCGGCCGGGCCGGCGATTCGCGCTGGTCGGCGATGTCGTGCTTATAGGTGACGCCGAGCAGCAGGACCCGCGCGCCGTTGAGCGGCTGGGCGTTGCGGTTGAGCAGTTCGGCGGCGCGTTCGGTGACGTAGCCGGGCATCCGGCCGTTGATCTCCTGCGCGAGCTCGACGAACCGGAACGGGTAGCCGAGCGTGCGGACCTTGTAGGACAGGTAATTGGGGTCGATGGGGATGCAGTGGCCGCCGACGCCGGGTCCCGGGGAGAACGCCTGGAAGCCGAAGGGCTTGGTGGCCGCGCAGCGGAT
>JASHTQ010000737.1 GCA_030040475.1 Streptosporangiaceae bacterium | reverse complement strand
TGCCATGGCCGCCCCCGCGGCCGCCAGGTCCGGCGCCGGAGGAGCCAGCACCTCATCGCCAGGCGGCGGCTCGGCGGTGCGCAGCGGGATCACGGTGAGCAGCGTCACGGACAGGACCATGCCGTTCCATCTCATGGCGAGTGAGCCTATCGGCCGGTTCCCAAAAGACGTACTATCTCAAAAGGGACCAATACTCGACCGGATGGCGGTGGGACAAGGGTGTCCGAGTGGTGGTCAATCGAGGTCTTCGACGCGGCGGAACTGCCTGCCCGCCGGTGGAAGGAGTCCTACCAGGACGAGCTCGTCGAGGCGGCGATAACGCGCGGCGCGATCTACTGGGAGTGGCACGAGCACCGCTACGGCGTCGTCTTCGAGGTGCTCTTCGACTCCGACGCGCAGTGGGAGGCGTTCCGTGCCCTGCCGGCGGTCAGGTCCGCGCTCGACGGGGTGCCCGACCCGGTCAACGGCCTGATCGTGTACCGGGGCCGGGGCGGCGGGGCCGGGCCGAGGAAGCCGCGCAAGCCCAGGCCGGCGCCCGGCGCGAGCGCGATGGCCATGCCCGAGCCCGCCGAGGAGCGCGTCCTGCACCTCACCGGGGTCAGCCCGCCCGGAGTGCCGGAATCCGCGTGACGGCCGGCGCGTCCCGCTACCGCGGGCGAAGCATCTCGCCGGACAGGGCAGGATGGGGGGATGAGGGAAACGCGAGTCATGACCGATGGCCTGCGGGCCGCGATCGAGCGCAGCGGTTACTACCCGGGCCTGGTGTTCGACGCGGTCGCCTCGGCACTCGGGTCGGAGCCGGTAACGGCCTACGCCGTCCACCACGACGCGATCTTCGATCCAGGCATGGAGGTGCGCAGGCACATGACCGTGCTGGCGCTCACCCCGACCCGGCTGGTTTACTCGCATACCGACGAGCACCCGGCCGAGGAGCCCGACATGAGGCCGCGCGCGGAGACAAGCACCGAGGCGATCCGTTTCGCCCGGATATCGTCCGTGGCCCTGACCCGCGTGGTCCCCGACCCGGCCGCCTACGTGCCGGGGGTCACGATGCCCTCGGAGGTCATGCTCACGATCGGCTGGAACGTGCTCTCCCACCTGGAGCTCGAGCCGGCCCACTGCGGCGACGAGAGCTGCGAGGCCGACCACGGCTACCTCGGCACGATCACCGCCGACGACTTCTCGCTGCGGGTGAGCGAGGCTGCCGACGGCGACGAGGCCGTCCGCCAGGTACTGGACTTCGCGCGGGCGCTGTCCAACGCCACCGCGAGCCAGGGTCGCTGAGACTCCGTTTTGCCGCTGGCGCCCGCCCGGTGGCACGATGTTCCGGCGAACGCGCAGTGGCACCCACGAGTAGCAAATGAGGATCCCCGCATGACGCTCGAGCCGAAGCATCCGCCGATCGTGCCGTCCTATGGAGTCGCGACCCTGGCTGACCTGTCAGCGTCGATCCTCGCGTCCCTCGAGCAAGAACCGCCGGAGGCCGGTGACCCGGAGCCCGGATCGCCGCGGCCGCGGAACGTTCTCGGCCTCGCGCCAGCGCAGCGGGCCTGCCTGCTGGTCATCGACGGGCTCGGCTGGGAGCTGCTCCGCGATCATCCGGCCGTCGCCCCGTTCCTTTCCGAGCTCGCGCGCAATTCCCGGCCGATCACGGCTGGGTTCCCTGCCTCGACCGCGACCAGCCTCGGCTCGCTGGGTACCGGGTGTCCGCCCGGCCAGCACGGGCTGCTTGGCTATCAGGTCATGATCCCCGGCGAGGACCGGCTGCTCACCGCGCTGCGCTGGGACCCGCGGGTCGATCCCCTGCAGTGGCAGCCGCTGCCCACCCTGTTCGAGCGTGCCGTCGCGGCCGGCATCGCGGCCGTGCACGTGGCGCGGGGCTCGTTCCGCGGCAAGGGCCTGACCGTGGCGGCGATGCGCGGCGCGGATTTCTGGCCCGCCGACACCATGGGCGCCCTGGCCGCCCAGGCCGCGGCCGCGATTTCCTCCCGCGGCCGCGCGTTCGTGGTGGTCTACCACGGCGATCTCGACGCGACCGGCCACATGTTCGGCGTCGGCTCGGATGCCTGGTACTACCAGCTCGCGCACGTGGACAAGCTCGTCGAACAGCTCGCTCGTTCGCTGCCGTCCGGAACCTGCCTGTACGTGACGGCGGACCACGGGATGGTGGACGTCGGTGCCGAGGACCGGATCGACGTGGACGCGATACCGGAACTGCGGTCCGGCCTGCACCTGCTCGGCGGCGAGCCCCGGGCCAGGCACCTGTACGCCGATCCGGGCGCCTCCGGCGACGTCCTGGCTACCTGGCGCGAGGTACTCGGTGACCGCGCCTGGGTGCTATCCAGGGACGAGGCGATCAAGGAGGGATGGTTCGGCCCGGTGGACGCCCGCATGGCCGACAGGATCGGCGATGTCGTGGCGGCGCCGGTGGGCAGCATCGCGATTGTCGCCACGAAGGCGGAGCCGGGGGAATCCGCCCTGGTCGGCATGCACGGCTCGCTCACCCCGTCCGACCAGCTCGTGCCCGCGCTGACCTTCACCGCCACATGAGCGCGGCCGACGGCCCGCTGATCACCCCCGCCGCCCTCGCCGCTTACCTGGCCGCGCCGCCGGGTGATGCCGCCGCGGCCTCGGGACCGCGGCGCCTTGTGGTCCTTGACGTGCGGTGGCGGCTCAGCGGGCCGCCGGGTATCGGCAGCTACCGCGAGGGCCACCTGCCCGGCGCGGTCTTCGTCGACCTCGACCGCGACCTGTCCGGGCCGGCCGGCCCCGGCGGGCGCCACCCGCTGCCGGAGACGGAGCGATTCCAGGCGGCGATGCGCGCCGCGGGGGTGCGCGATGGCACCCCCGTCGTGGCCTACGACGACGGGGATGCGCTGCCCGCCGCGCGCGCGTGGTGGATGCTGCGGTACCACGGGCACCAGGATGTCAGGGTGCTCGACGGCGGGTATCGCGCCTGGCTGGCGGCCGGGCTCGCGGTGACGACCGCCGATCGGGCAGCTGCGCCGGGCGACTTCACCGCGCGGCCCGGCCAGATGCCGGTGCTCGACGCGTCGGCAGCCGCCGAGATGGCGCGCACCGGACTGCTCCTCGATGTCAGGGCGGCCGAGCGTTACCGGGGCGAGAAGGAGACCGTGGACCCGGTCGCCGGCCACATTCCCGGCGCGGTCAGCGCGCCCGCCGCGGGCAACATGACCGGGGACGGCACGTTCAAGTCCGCCGCGGAACTCGCCGCCGGCTTCGCCGCGCTCGGAGCCGGGCCAGGCGTGCCGGTCGGCGCCTACTGCGGTTCCGGCGTCACCGCCGCCCAGGAGGTCCTGGCGCTGACGCTGGCAGGCATCCCGGCAGCGCTGTACGTCGGCTCCTGGTCGGACTGGATCACCGATCCCGCCCGCCCCGTGGCCACCGGCCCTCAGTTAGTCCGGAGCATGGCGGTCACGCCCTGGCGACGCTGGGTTCGCGCCTCGACGGTGAGCGCCGCCGCGGCGATCAGCACCATCGCGGCTGCCGGGAGGCCGAGCGATACCCAGTCCGGCCGTACCGGCACCGGCGCGCCGGAGCCGGTGAATACCGACAAGTCGACAGCCGAGCCGACCAGGGGAGGCAGCGCGAGCGCGCAGGCGGCGCCCGCGGCCACCGCGAGCAGGACGGCGGGCAGCGCCTCGAGCAGCACCAGCCTCGTGGTCCGCTGCATGCCCATGGTGGCCAGCCTGGCGAGCGTGACGGCCCGGTCTGCGGAGCCGAGCGCCATCCCGAGCATCAAGACGAACAGGCCGAACCCGGCCGACGTCGCCACCGTGAGCGGCAGGATGAGGCTCGCGCCGTGCTGCAGCGGCGAGCCGGTCAGCGCCGAAAGCGCCGCCGAACGGAACGCGATGCTCGCCCCGGGGACCGTCCGCGCCACCACGGCGGACATCGCGGCGTTGTCGATGCCGGACCCGGTGATCAGCAACTGGTTGACCCCGGGCGTGCCCGCGGTACCCGGCAGGCGCCTGATGGCCATGACGAGGAAGGCGCTGCCAGGCGACTGGGCGGGGACGCTCGCCACCGTCCCGGCGATCCGCACCCTGATCGGCCCCATCGCCAGCTGCGATGTCAGCTGCGCGCCGGACCCCTTATCGGACCCCGCGCCGGACCCCTTATCGGACCCCGCGCCGGATCCCGCGCCGGCCCGCCCGAGCGCGGCCGCGGCGGCCGGCGAGGCGAGCACCGGCACCGGGCCCGCGGCCGACAGCGGGCCGCCGAGGCGGGTCGCGGGAACAGCCGGGAACGGCGTGCTCCCGACCAGGGCCGCGTAGCTGGCCGGATCCACGCCGATGACGGTCACCGCCTGACCTCCTGGAGCCGACCAGAGCGTGTCCCAGACCGCGGCCACCCGCCGCACGCCGGGTACCGCGGCGATCGCCCGCTCGGCGGCCGGCGTGACCGGCGTCAGCGGGAGCGGGTCGTTGACCACCACGTCCGCCCCGGTGGCCTGCCAGGACGCGGCGACCTCGCCACGGGCGATGGCGGTCCGCACCATCCCGGCGAAGGTGGCAAGGCTGAGCGCCAGCACGAGCGCGAACACCGGCAGGACGTTGGTCAGCGAGGACCTGGCGGCCCCGGCCAGCGCGACGAAGCCGGTTGCCCCGCCACGCCGCGACGACAACCGGAGCAGGCCGCCGATGGCCAGCGGGTACAGCCGCAGCATCACCAGGACCACAGGCACCGCGAGCAGCACCGGGGCCGCCGCAGGATACAGGTCGACCCCGCCCGCCAGGCCCGGAGAAGCCCCGGCACCGCCGGCGGACAGTCCCTGATCGTGCAGGACCACGAGCCCGGCGACGCAGGCCGCGGCCGCCGCCGCCTCCGCCACCAGGCGCCGCGGCCCGCGCCGGTAAACGTCGCCGCGGCGCGGCTGCGATGCGGAGGCCGCCGGCGCCTGCC
>JASHTQ010000736.1 GCA_030040475.1 Streptosporangiaceae bacterium | reverse complement strand
ACCAGTACTTCAGCATGGACGCCGATTCCTCGGCGGCCAGCCATGTCTCAAACCAGACCGGGACCGGCCCGTCGGCGCGCCGGGCCAGCACTGCCAGCCGCCCGTAATGCTCCTCATCCAGGCTGCACGCCTTCACCCACGACCGGAGCACCTCGGGAGTCGGCGGCCGGTCACCGCTTTCCGCCTTGCCGACCACCGACCGGTCAAACCCCAGATGATCCGCCAGCGCCTGCTGGGAACTGAACCCGGCTGCCAGCCGCGCGCGGGCCAGCTCATCGCCCAGGAACGCGCGCGGGTCGGTCTGCGGATCACGGCTGCTGGGGCGAGGCATGCGACGGGCCTCCAGGCGATAGGGGCGGTTAGTGGCATAGCGTCATGCCGCTCTCCCGATTCTGTCACCGCCCTGGCAAGTTGAGGAGCGACATCCCCCCACCCCGCGCGAGGACCAGCACCATGGCCACAGCGACCGCAGCCACCTACACCGGCACCTTCCACGGACGCGCCGAGGAAGTCAGCCGCATCCGCCGCGAAGTCGCCCGCCACCTGGCAGACTGCCCGGCCGCCGACGACGCGGTCCTCGTCGCATCGGAGATCGGGACCAACGCCATCCTGCACAGCCGCTCCTGCGGCGGACAGCTCACCATCCGCGTCCACCTGCACTCCGATCACGTCCGCGTGGAATGCCAGGACGCAGGCGGGCCCTGGCGGCACAGGCGTCACGATGACGACCGGCCGCACGGGCTCAGCGTCGTGGAGGCCCTGACCGGCCCGGATGGCTGGGGCGTCCAGGTGACCGGCGACGGCGGCCGGATCGTCTGGGCCACGCTCACATGGTGACCGTCGGAACCGGCCGCGATGATCCCCGGGCCTGGGTCCGCGCCGCTTACAGCATCCTCGACGTGGTCGACCGGACCGGCCCTAGGCACAAGCTGCCCACCCTCGCGCAGATCGCCGCCGCCTCCGGCGTGTCCCGGACCACCGCCGCACGGGCCTGCCAGGAACTAGCCCGGATGGGACTGATCGACCTGATCCCCGGCCACGGCTACTACCCCAGCACCCGGGACCGGCAATGACCGGCAACCCTGACTCCGGTGCCTGGCTGCGCCAGCAGCGCGAACAGCGGCGATGGACCCGCCAGGAAATGGCCCGCCGGATCATCAAAGCCGCCCGCGACCACGGCGACACCACCATGCCCGCCGCCGCTAACCTCACCCACAACCTCTACCGCTGGGAACGCGGCGACAACGGCATCTCCGAACGGTACCGGCTGTACTGCGCCGAAGTCCTCAACACCTCTCCCGGCCAGCTCCAGACCGCACCCGGACCAGCCACGGCAAACGGGACAGCGGCGGAAGACACGCTCATCGTCATCACCATCACCCTGCCGAAAGGGACCGACGCCCGGGTCAGGGTCACCAAGCACCCCGGCTCCCCGCCGCCGGGCACGGCGGATTGAGGGGCGGCCCGGGCAGCACAGCGACCCGCCGCCCGGGGTCGTCCGCACGCTCCGCGCGCAAGTGATTACGGTCTCCTAACGCCGGCCCCGCGGACGCCTCCGCAGCCCAGGACGAGCGGCACAATCGTCACATCTAGTGTGCTCACGGGCACGCGGAGGATCTAGCGCCTGCTGTGACCGCGGGGAGAACTGGCAATGGCCGCAGGACCGCCGCACGCCACCGGCCCGCCGTACCCGGTGCATGCCGTAACGAGGTCCTGTGCCAGGTGCCGCTCTGGTCGATTTTTTAACCACCTGCCAGGCGCGGGACCCTCGCCGGGCAAGGCCGGGGTGTTGACGCTCAGTTGAAATTCCCCGGACCTGCTCACTGAATTTCCCCACCTTGGGCGACACGCCGCCGGGGTCCTTCCGGGCCTGGGCGGCTCCCCCCGATGCTGCCGGGTGTCACGGTCCGGTAGCTCGGGGGGAGCTCATCGTCAATGCTCACGCAGGGGGAGTCAGTGGAAGCGCATGCGCTGAGGGAGAGGGGATGGTCGGTGTCGGCGATTGCCCGGCATCTGGGGCGGGACCGCAAGACGGTCCGGGCGTACCTGGCCGGGCAGCGGGAGCCGGGGCGGCGGAAGCCTGCCGGCCCGGACCGGTTCGGGCCGTTCGAGCGGTATTGCCGGCTGCGGTTCGGCGCGGACCCGCATCTGTGGGCCACGACGCTGTTCGAGGAGGTCCGGGAGCTGGGGTATAGGGGTGCGTACCCGTCGTTCACGCGGGCGCTGCGCAGGCTGGGGCTGCGGCCGTCGTGCGAGGCGTGCGCGGCGGCGGGGACGCCGTCGGAGTTCGCGGTGATCGATCATCCGGCGGGTGAGGAGACGCAGTGGGACTGGGTGGAGCTGCCAGGCCCGCCCGCGTCGTGGGGCTGGGGCGGGCATGCGCACCTGCTGGTCGGGGCGCTATCGCACTCCGGCGGGTGGCGCGGGGTCCTTGCGGAGAGCGAGGAGCAGCCGTACCTGGTTGCGTCGTTGCACGGCGTCTGCGGGCGGCTGGGCGGGGTGACCCGCCGGTGGCGGTTCGACCGGATGTCCACGGTCTGCCATCCGGGCAGCGGGGACCTGACCGCCTCGTTCGCTGAGGCCGCCAGGCACTACGGCGTCGCGGTGGATGTCTGCCCGTCGCGCCGCGGGTGGCGTAAGGGCGTGGTGGAGAAGGCCAATCACTCTGCTGCGCAGCGGTGGTGGCGGACGCTGCCCGACGACGTGACGCCGGCGCAGGCTCAGGCCCGGCTGGACGGCTGGTGCGCCCGGGCCGGGGACGCCCGCCGCCGGGTCCGTGACGGCGTGGCGACGACGGTCGGCGCGCTGATGGCGGCCGAGCCGCTCGCGCCGCTGCCGGCGGTGCCGTTCCCCGCGGTCCTCGAGGACGAGCGGGTGGTGTCGGCGCAGGCGCTGGTCTCGTGGCACGGGAACTCCTACTCTGTCCCGCCCGGCCACGGCGGCCAGAAGGTCGCCGTCCGCCACCAGCTCGGCAGCGGCACCATTGACGTGGTCACCGCGTCCGGGACGGTGCTGGCCCGGCACCGCCGCGAGCCCGACCACGCCGGCGCGGTCGTCCGCGACGAGGGGCATGTGACGGCGCTGGAGAACAAGGTGCTCGCCGCTCGCGGGCAGGCCGCCGGGCCGTGCCATCGCAAGGAGCGGCGCCCGCCGTCGCCGGAGGCAATGGCGGAGGCCGCCGCCATCCGCGGCCAGTACGGGCCGGCGGCGCCGGTCACCGACTTCGCCGCGTGGGCTGCGGCGGCCAGGCCGCTGAGCCCGGAAGACAGGGGCTGACCGGCCGCCCGGCCGTGTCAGGAGAGCAAGGAACAAAGGAAAAGGGGGATTCATCATGTCGTTCACCGTTCCCGCCGCCGGGCAGGACGAGCCGGAGATCAGCGTGCCGGTCTCGGTCATCGGCGGCGTGGCCGAGCTCGCGGCCCCGGTCGCCGAGCTCATCGACACCGCCCCGGGCATCCGCGGGCAGGTCGAGGCGCTCATGGACCGCAAGGGCGCCGAGCCCGGCCCGGCCGCCGACTGGATGATCGCGTCCGTCACCGCGCTCGCCCGCCGCGCCGAGGAGATCCTCGCCTTCGAAGGCATCGCCTGCGACCGGGGCCTGGCCCGCTACTGGCGGCGCCCCGCAACCCGCCGCCAGGAGGGCTGAGGTCATGGCGACGATCACCACCGCCACCGCGGCCAACGACGCCGCAGCCGCCTACCAGCGGCTCCGCGGCCACCTGGCCTACCTCGGCCTGAAGGCCGCCGCCGACGCGCTGCCCGGCCTGCTCGACGAGGCCCGCGACGGGCAGGTCTCGGTGCTGGACGCCCTGGACCGGCTGATGGGCACCGAGGCCGCCGCCGCGGAATCCCGCCGGCTCGCCTCCCGGCTGCACTGGGCCCAGCTGCCGGCCCCCTGGCGGCTGGAGGACTACGACTTCGCCGCCCAGCCCGGCGCGGACCAGGCCGTCATCCGCGAGCTGGCCACCCTGCGGTTCATCGACGAGGCCGCCAACGTCCTGTTCGTCGGCCCGCCGGGCACCGGCAAGACGATGCTGTCGGTCGCCCTGGCCCGGGCCGCGGCCGAGGCCGGGAACAAGGTCCTGTTCACCACCTGCGAGGACCTGGTCCGCCGGCTCCGCCGGGCGATCGCCGAGCACCGCTTCCCCACCGGGCTGCGGTTCCTCACCACCCCCCGGCTGCTGGTCATCGACGAGGTCGGCTACCGGATCCTGGACGAGGAATCCCGCTCCCTGCTGTTCGAGGTCATCAACGCCCGCTACCTCAAAGGCAGCATCATCACCACCAGCCACGTCGGGATCGCGTCGTGGGCCGAGCGGCTCGGCGACCCCATGCTCGCCGCCGCCGCCCTGGACCGGCTGCTGCACCGCGGCGTCATCATCGGGATCGACGGCCCGTCCTACCGGATGCGCGCCCACCAGCAGCGCGCCGACGTGATCCGCAAGGCCGCCACCGCCGCCGGGACCGCGCGGTGAGCGCCGAGCAGCGGGACTGCCCCCAATGCGGCACCCCGTTCACCTGGACCCCCGCCGCGCCGCGGCAGAAATACTGCAGCGCCCGCTGCAAGCACCGCTGGCACCGCGCCCACGGCAAGCCACGCCGCCGCGGCCGCAAGACCGCGACCCGCGACGTCGCACGCCCGCCCGCCGCGACGACCGACGTCGAGGCCCCGCCCGCGGGGCCGCAGCACAGCCTCGCGGCCGAGCCGGCCTGCCCGCACTGCCGCAAGCCCGTTGCCCTGGTCGCCTGGCTCGTCCCGCCCGCCGCCGCCACCGTCAGGGAACCGCCGCGACACGCCGACACGATCCGTGACAACCAGTAACCAACCGCAATAAATTAAGAGTCAACCAAGTGGGGAACTCCGGTGAGCACCCCTGGGGATCTTCGGCGAGCGGCATCACCGCAGGCTGCCCAGCAGTTCGGCGACAGCGGCCGGGCTGTCGACGGAGACGTGGGCGGCAGGATCACGACATAGCAGCGCGTTGGCCTGCTCTCCCGCGCCCGCCGCCCGCAGGCTGTCCAGCAACCAGGCCACTGCGGCCGCGGGGTTCCCCTGA
>JASHTQ010000735.1 GCA_030040475.1 Streptosporangiaceae bacterium | reverse complement strand
CCGACCCGGCGGAGGTGATAGGGCGCGTCCAGGCGCGCCGGATGGACCGCTGCGAGCAATTCGCGCTGGTCGCGGCGCGCGAGGCGTGGGCCGACGCCGGCCCGCCGCAGGCCGATCCCGAGCGGATCGGCGTCGCGGTCACCAGCGGCATCGGCGGCATCGGGTCCACGCTTACCGCTTACGACACGCTCAGGGAGAAGGGCTGGCGGCGCATCTCCCCGTATACCGTGCCGATGCTGATGCCGAACGGCGCGGCCGGCTGGATCAGCATGGAGTTCGGCGCGCGCGCGGGAGCGCACACGCTGGTCAGCGCCTGCGCGTCGGGCGCGGAGGCGATCGGGTACGGCATCGACATGATCAGGGCCGGACGCGCGGACGTGGTGCTGGCCGGCGGCACCGAGGCGGCGATCATGCCGCTGAACATCGGCGCGTTCGCGGTGATGGGCGCCATGTCCACCCGCAACGACGATCCGGAGCGGGCGTCCCGCCCGTGGGACAAGGCCAGGGACGGGTTCGTGCTCGGCGAGGGGGCCGGGGTGCTTGTGCTCGAGTCGCTGTCGCACGCGAGGCAGCGGGGCGCGACCATACACGCCGTCGCGGCGGGTGCGGGGTACTCGAGTGACGCCTACCACATCGCGCACCCGGCGCCGGACGGATCCGGCGTGGTCGCGGCTATCACCCGCGCGATTGCCGACGCCGGCATCGACCCGGCCCAGCTTGTGCACGTGAACGCGCACGCCACCTCGACGCCAGAGGGCGACGTGGTCGAGGCGCAGGCGCTGGCCAAGGCGCTGGGCTCGGCCGTCGACGGGGTGGTGGTCACGTCCACGAAGTCGATGACAGGTCACCTGCTCGGCGGCGCGGGCGCCGTCGAATCGGTGGCGGCCATCCTCGCGCTGCGCGAGCGGGTGGCGCCGCCGACCATCAACCTGGATGATTTGGCGGACGACGTGCCGGTCGACATCGCCACCGAGGCGAGGCCGCTGCGGCCGCGCAGCGGGTCCATGGCGGTGCTCAACAACGGGTTCGGGTTCGGCGGCCACAACGTGTCGCTCGTGTTCACCGCTCCCTGATTCCCCCTTCTGCCTCCGGTTTACCTCTGGCCCACGAAAGGGAGATGCTGAGATGACGATGCTGCCACGGGACCCGCAGACCCGGCTCGCGGCCCTCTTCGATCCCGGCACGCTGGAGATCCTCCCGGTGGCCGGCGAAGACCGCAGCGGGGCGCTCGCGGGCACCGGCCTTGTGCAGGGCACCGGCGCGGTCGCGTTCGCGTCCGACCCGCGGGTCCAGGGCGGGGCGATGGGCGGCGCCGGCTGCGCCGTGATCGTCGCGGCCTACGCCGAGGCGCTCTCCCGCGGGGTCCCGATCGTGGGCCTGTGGCACTCCGGCGGGGCGCGGCTCGCCGAGGGCGTGGCCAGCCTGCACGGGGTGGGCACGGTGTTCGCGGCGATGACCGCGGCATCCGGGCGGGTGCCGCAGATCTCCGTGGTGCTCGGGCCGGCCGCCGGCGGTGCCGCCTACGGCCCGGCGCTGACCGACATCGTGATCCTCTCCCAGTCCGGGCGGATCTTCGTGACCGGCCCGGACGTGGTGCGCTCGGTGACGGGCGAGGACGTGGACATGGAGCGGCTCGGCGGGCCCGAGCCGCACAGCCGACGCTCGGGCGTCGTGCACGTGGTGACCGACAGCGACGAGGCCGCGCTTGACCGCGCCCGCGAGATCGCGGCGATGCTCAGCGACCAGGGCAAGGTCGACGTCGACGCGCCGGAGGATCGCGATCTGTCCGGGCTGCTGCCCGACTCCCCCAGGCGCGCCTACGACGTGCACCTGCTGACCGACAAGCTGCTCGATGCCCCGGGCATCGAGCTGCATCCCCGGTGGGCGCCGAACGTCGTGACGATCCTCGGCCGGATGGCCGGGCGCACGGTCGGCGTGGTGGCGAGCAACCCGATGCGGCTCGGCGGCTGCCTGGACGCCGCCGCGGCCGACAAGGCGGCGCGCTTCGTCCGGATGTGCGACGCGTTCGGCGTGCCGCTCGTGGTGCTCGTCGACGTGCCCGGGTACCTGCCGGGCGTCGGGCAGGAATGGGACGGGGTGGTCCGCCGCGGCGCCAAGCTGCTGCACGCCTTCGCCGAGGCCTCGGTGCCGCGGGTGACGCTGGTGACGCGCAAGGCGATCGGCGGCGCCTACATCGCGATGAACTCCCGCTCGCTCGGCGCCACGAAGGTGTTCGCCTGGCCGGGGGCGGAGGTCGCCGTCATGGGCGCGGTCGCCGCCGTCCGCATCCTGCACCGCCGCACGCTCGCCTCGGTGCCGCCCGAGCAGTTGCACGAGGCCGAGGCGGAACTCGCCGCCGAGCACGAGGCCACCGCGGGCGGCCTGCAGCGCGCGGTCGACCTCGGCGTCATCGACGCGATCATCGAGCCGTCCGCGACCCGCAGGGAACTGGCCCGCGCCATCGCCGAAGCCCCCCAGCTCAGGGGCGCCCACGCCAACATCCCGCTCTGAGCGTACGCCGGGTGGCGTGCCCGACCGGCGTCCTGGCTGGCGCCGCTCGCGGGGTCTGGCCGGCGCGCTCGCGGGACCCGGCCGGCGACGGGATCACATCAGCCCTGTCTGCCCCCATGGCCACTCAGCCACCAGGCTCGGCCGCAACGATGTAAGGACGTAGCGGTTATAACCGCTACAGGCTTACATCGTTGCGGTTGCCCGGGTGCCTACAGCGGGGAGCCGGTCCCGCTGCCGCGATCTGTCTGGGACGGGTCCGGGCCAGTGGGAGGAGCGGAGTCGGAAGGGGCCTCTGGGGCCTTAGGGGTTTCCGGGGCTTGAGAGGTTGCCGGTGTGTCCGTGGCCTGTGGGGTCTCCGGGGTTTGGTCGGCGGGACCGGACTCGGCGGGACCGGACTCGGCGGAGTGGGACTCGGCGGGACCGGAGTCGGCGGACTCGGAGTCGGCGGGAGCGGCCGAGGCGGCGGACTCGGCGGAGCGGGCCTCGGCGATCAGCTCCTCTAGGCGGGCGGCGCGGATACGGCGGAAGGTGCGGTGGTCGCGGGCGCGGTCCAGGATGGCGACTTCAAGCTGAGAGCCCACGATCTCGGTGCGCTCGCCGTTGCCGGAGGCGGACAGCGCGGCCAGGGCGGCGCCGAACGCCCCGACCAGCGAGAGGCCCTCGGAATAGCGCTCCTTCAGCACCGCGGAGACCCGGTCGGCCTCGCCGCCGAAGGCGACGAATCCGGGCTCGTCGGTGACCGAGCCGTCGAAGGTGATCCGGTAGATCTGGTCGCCATCCGGGTGTTCGCCGACCTCGGCGACGACGATCTCCACCTCGAACGGCTTGTTGCTCTCGGTGAAGATGGTGCCCAGGGTCTGGGCGTAGTAGTTGGCGATGCCGCGCGCCGTCACGTCGTGGCGGTCGAACTGGTAACCGGTGATGTCCGCGACCGTGACCCCGGCCTTGCGCAGGTTCTCGTACTCGTTGTACCTGCCGACCGCGGCGAACGCGATCCGGTCGTAGATCTCGCTGATCTTGTGCAGGGCACTCGACGGGTTCGGGGCCATCATCAGGATTCCGCCCGCGTACTGCAGCGTGACGCAACTGCGGCCGCGCGCGATTCCCTGTCGCGCGTACTCGGCCTTGTCCCGCATCTGCTGCGCGGGCGACACGTAGAACGGCATTGACACCGCGGGCGCTTCCTTTACGACGGTTCTGGTTGGTTAGGGTGCGGGATTTCAGGGCCTGGCTAACTGTTCCGCAGCGGCGCCAGGGGGCCGTCGGGTTCCCTCATCCGGCCTTGCACCACCTGCTCGGCGTATTCCTGCGATTCGGCCTCCGACAGCCGCCGGTATCCGTCGCCTGTCACCGTCGCGATGACGGGGAAGATGCGGCGCGTCAGGTCGGGGCCGCCGGTGGCCGAGTCGTCGTCGGCGGCGTCGTACAGCGCCTGCACGCAGGCCAGCACCGCGTCACGGACGGGCATGTCATCGACGTAGAGCTTCTTCAGCGAACCCCGGGCGAACACCGAGCCCGACCCGATGGAATAGAACCTCGGCTCGTCGTAAGGGCCGCCCGCGACGTCGTAGCTGAAGATGTGACCCTGCCCCGATTCCTCGTCGTAGCCGACGAACAGAGGGATCACGACCAGGCCCTGCATGGCCGCGCCCAGGTTACCCCTGATCATCGAGGCAAGCCGGTTGGCCTTGCCGAGCAGGGAGAGCGAGCGGCCTTCCATCTTCTCGTAGTGTTCGAGCTCGACCTGGAACAGTCGGACGAACTCGATTCCCAGGCTGCCGGTGCCCGCGTAGCCGATAGCCGAGTACTCGTCGCTGCGGAACACCTTCTCCACGTCCCGCTTCGCGATCATGCTGCCCAGGGTGGCCCGGCGGTCCCCGGCCAGGACCACGCCGTGGTCGCAGGTTGCGGCGACGATCGTGGTGCCGTGCGGCAGGTCCTTGATCACCTGGCTGCCGGGTGCGGACTCGCTGGCCCGCTCGACCCTGCCGGGCATCAGCCCGGGTGAGTACGAGCCGAGGAAATCGGCAAACGACGAGGTCTGCCGGTTCATGAAGCTGGCCGGAGGCCGGCTCGGCGAGCGCGCGGCATCCCCGTTTGACCCGCCGAACGGGCCGACCTGGCTGCCATCGAAGTAAGAGCCCAACGCGAACCTTCTCCCGTGTTCGTAGCACATTCAGGAACCCTGGAAGCACCCAGGGGACCAGCACTACCTTGAACAGACCCTACTGCCGTGCCATAGCGGGACAGGCACGGGCAAGGCGCCTACGGCGTCCGCCTACGGCGAACCCCTCGGCGGCTCCGCCGCTACTGCCCGCCCTTTTGCACGTAGGACCGGACGAACTCCTCGGCGTTCTCCTCGAGCACCTCGTCGATCTCGTCGAGGATCGCGTCCACGTCGTCGGTGAGCTTCTCGTGCCGCTCCTTGACCTCTTCGGTGGTGCCAGACGCCACCTCGTCGGTGTCTTCGGCTCGCCTGGTGGTCTGCCGCTGACCGCCTGTGTCCTTGTTGGTTGCCATGTCGCTACCTCCGTCAGTCCCAACGCTATCGTCACCCGCGGGAGTCCCGTCCAATCCCACCGGGCGAAAATCGGTACGAACTCGCGACCCGGGCGTGGGCCCACGGGAAGAGCAAAGCGGCTAGTCCTGGCCGGTCAGGGCGGCGACCAGTTCGGCAGCGGTGCGGCAGCGGTCGAGCAGTTCGCCCACGTGCGCCTTGGTGCCGCGCAGCGGCTCGAGCGTGGGCACGCGCTGCAGCGACTCGCGGCCGGGGATGTCGAAGATCACCGAGTCCCACGAGGCCGCGGCCACGGACTCCGGGTACTGGCGCAGGCACCGGCCGCGGAAGTAGGCCCTGGTGTCCTCCGGCGGGTTGTCGACGGCCCGGTCGACCGTGGCGTCGTCGGTCAGCCGCACCATCCGGCCCCTGGCCGCCAGCCGGTTGTACAGGCCGCGCTCTATCCGCACGTCGGAGTACTGCAGGTCGACAAGCTGCAGCCGGGGATGATCCCAGCTGAGGTTGTCCCTGGTGCGGTAGCCCTCGAGCAGCTCGAGCTTGGCCACCCAGTCCAGCTCCCTGGACAGCTGCATGGGATCCTCGGCCAGCCGGTTCAGCACCGACTCCCAGCGGTCAAGGACGTCCGCGGTGATGTCGTCGATGTCATGCCCGTACTTGTCCTCGGTGTACTTGCGGGCGAGCTCGAGGTACTCCGCCTGCAACTGGACGGCGGTCATCTTCCTGCCATCCTTCAGCGTGACCAGGCGGCGGCAGGACGGGTCGTGCGAGATCGCGCGGAGCTCGGCCACCGGGGCCTCGACGGCCAGGTCCCGGCCCAGGAACTTGTCCTCGATCATGGCGAGCACCAGCGAGGTCGTGCCCATCTTGAGGTAGGTGCAGACCTCGCTCATGTTGGCGTCGCCGAGGATCACGTGCAGCCGCCGGTACTTCTCCGGGTCGGCGTGCGGCTCGTCCCTGGTATTGATGATGGGCCGCTTGAGCGTGGTCTCCAGGCCGACCTCGACCTCGAAGAAGTCGGCGCGCTGGCTGATCTGGAAGCCCGAGCCGCGGCCGTCGGCGCCGATGCCGACCCGCCCGGCGCCGCAGATCACCTGCCGGGAGACGAAGAACGGGATCAGGTGCTTGACGATGTCGGCGAACGGCGTGGCGCGCCGCATCAGGTAGTTCTCGTG
>JASHTQ010000734.1 GCA_030040475.1 Streptosporangiaceae bacterium | reverse complement strand
GGCGCGGTTGCGGGCGCCGGTCTTGTCCCTGATCCGGTCCAGATGGGTGCGCACCGTGTTCGGGGTGACGTAGAGCGTTTCCGCGATCTTGGCGTTGCTCGCCCCGCCGGCCAGCAGCGCCATGATCTCCCGCTCCCGGGCCGACAGCGGGCCGGCCGCCGCCGGCGCAGGCCCCAGGTCTGGCCGGCCCGGAGCTGGCTGGCCCGGAGCTGGCTGTACCGGAGCTGGCTGTACCGCACCCGCGGCGGTGCTCATGGCCAGGTCGATGGCCTCGGCTTGGCTGAGGGTGCGGCCGCGGGCGTAGGCGGCATCGAACGCGGCCTCGCCCAGCGCGTCGCGCAGCCGGGCATGGCCACTGGCGCGCATCGTCAGTTCCCTCGCTTCGAAGGCCTGCCCGGCCTCTTCGAACTGGTGGTCCGCGGCGCCATGCAAGGTGGCGGCGACGGAGGGGTCGGCGTCCAGGCCGGCGGCCAGCGCGAGGCCGAGGAGCGCATTGTGCACCCAGGTCACCTCGCTGGCGGCTCGCGCGCTGTCCAGGACGCCGGTGAGCAGGCGGCGCGCGCTGGCGGCATCGGAGTTCAGGAGGTAGGCGAACCCCAGGTTCATCTCCGCGGCGGTGGACAGATGCCGGTAGCCGTGGGCATCGGCGAGCCTGATCGCGTCCTGCAGGTAGGCCAGGGCAGCCGGGAACTCCCCGGCCGTGACCTGGTCGACGCCGAGGTTGATCAGGGTGACGACGACTGTGGAGTTGTCCCCGATCGCCCGGGCGATATGCAGGACCTCCTGGTAGTCGGCGAGGGATCCGTCCAGATCACCGGTCTCGGCCCTGAACACCGCCCGGTGGCCGAGAGCGACGGCGAGCCGCTTGGGATTTCCGGCCGCCGTGGCCAGCCCGACGGCTTCGCCGGCCCTGGCCAGCGCGGCCGGCAGGTCGCCCTGCAAGAACCTGAACCAGTTGAGTGCGCTGAGCGCGTCGGCGGCGAGGTCGTCGTCGGCCAGGCCGCGGGCGATCGCGATGGCCTCCTCCGCCATCGACGGGATGTCCGGGCGGCGATTGAAGTGGGTGAGCAGCTTGCAGTTCGTGACCAG
Organism: Streptosporangiaceae bacterium; assembly: GCA_030040475.1. The sequence goes on along the minus strand of JASHTQ010000734.1, from coordinate 2,168 downwards.
GGCAAGGGCCAGGTAGCGAGTCGGCTGGCGGGCATCGGGGCGGCCGAGCAGGGCGCCCAGCGCCTCGATGACCTCGCCGCTGTGGCCGTGCGAGAAGACGAACGCCCGTAGCGCGGCGGCCATCCGCAGGCCGGGCTCGGCGCCGCCGGGGTCGGCGATGCTGAACGCCAGCGCGGCCCGGATGTTATCGAACTCGGCCTCGATGCAGTCGAACCAGCGATGTTCGTCCGGGCCGCGCGACTGCGCGGCGGCGGTCTCGACCAGGGACAGGTAGTGATCGCGGTGGGCGGCGCGGGCGTCCCGCCCGTCCGGGCCGGCCCGCTGCGCGAGGCGCTCGGCGGCGTAGTGCCGGATCGTCTCCAGCAGCCGGTAGCGGGTCGACCCGCCGGTCACCTCGGCCTGGACCAGGCTCTTGCCGACCAGCGCGGCCACCAGGTCAAGCACCTCCCAGTCCGCGACGTCGCCGCCGCGTGCGACCGTCTCGGCGGCCTCCAGGGTCCAGCCGCCGGCGAACACCGACAGCCGCTCGAACACGACCTGCTCCGCCGGGCCGAGCAGGTCATACGACCAGTCGATGAGCGCCCGCAGGGTCTGGTGACTCGGCCGGGCGGTCCGGTTCCCGGTCGTCAGCAGCCGGAACCGCTGGTCGAGCCGGGTGTTGATCTCCGCCGCCGACAGCGACCCGAGGCGGGCGGCGGCGAGCTCGAGGGCGAGCGGGATGCCGTCGAGACGGACGCAGATCGCCGCCACCGCCGCCGCCCTGGTGTCGTCGATCACGAAGCCCCGCTGCTGCAGCGCCGCGTGCTCCGCGAACAGTTGCACCGACTCGAAGGCGGCCAGCCGTCCGGCGTCGGCGAGATCGGCAGGCGGGACGGCCAGGCCCGACACCCGGAAGACATGCTCCCCGCCGATGCCGAGCGGCTCCCGGCTCGTCACCAGCAGGCACACCCGTGGGCAGGACCGGAGGACGGCGTCGGCCAGCGCGGCGACCGCGCCGAGCACGTGCTCGGCGTTATCCAGGATCAGCAGCAGGTCGCGGCCGGCGAGGGCGTCGATCAGGGTGTCCAGCACGGGCCGACCCGGCGCCTCGCCGACCCGCAGGGCGGCGGCCACCGCCCGGGTCACCTGCTCGGGTTCGGCCACCGGGGCCAGCTCGGCGAGCCAGACTCCGTCGCCGGTGCCGTCGAGGGCATCGGCCGCCGCCTGCAGCGCCAGCCGGGATTTGCCGATCCCGCCCGGGCCGGCGATCGTGACCAGCCGCGACCCGCCCGAGACCAGCGCGCGCAGCTCGGCCAGTTCCGCGGCCCGGCCGACGAAGCCGGTCGCCTGCGACGGCAGGTTGTGGCGCAGTGCCGGGTCATCCAGCGAGCGCAGCACGCCGAACCCCGCGGCCAGGCCCGGCCCGGTCACCTGGAGGACCCGTTCGGCGCGTCCGAGGTCCTTCAGCCGCTGCTCACCCAGGTCCGCCAGCCCGATCCCGCCCGGCAGCCGGTCGGCGACCAGCGCGTACGTCGCCGCGGTGACCAGGACCTGCCCGCCGTGGCCGATGTCGAGCAGCCGGGCGGCCCGGTTCACCACCGGGCCGACGTAGTCGCCGTCGCGCTCCGCGCAGGCACCGGAATGCAGCGCCATGCACACCCGGATGGGAAGGCCGGACGGCCACGGCTCGGCGCCGGCCGCCCGCTGGATCGCCACCGCCGCGCAGAGCGCGGCAACCGGGTCGGCGAACACCGCCCGGTACGCCTCGCCCACCGCCTTGAAGACCCGGCCGCCGGAGGCCTCGACCTGGTCGCGGACGATCCGGTCATGGCGTGCCGATGCCGCCGCCATCGCGTCGCGGTCGGCCTCCCATAGCCGGACGCCGCCCTCGATGTCGGTGAACAGCAACGTCACCAAACCGTCCGTGGGCCTCACTTTCCCATTGTGACACCCACTTCATCCGGCTCGCGCGGCCGCGACAAGCTAATTGATTGGGGCGCGTGCGTCCCAAACCCCGTCTATTGGGGCCGGGGGGACACGGACCCCGCTTCTCTGCTCATCGTGATCCCACGGCTCGTTATGAATAAAAAGCTTTTGAATCTTTCATTCGCGAAAACCGGCGGCCTTGTCCCGTACCCGAAATCCGGGGATTGACATGGCACCTATGCGCGCTTCATGCTGAGCCCGTC
>JASHTQ010000733.1 GCA_030040475.1 Streptosporangiaceae bacterium | reverse complement strand
CTCGGCTGGCTGGCGATCATCCTGCGGCTGGACGCGGTGATCTCGCCCGCCGGCACCGGGATGATCTACGAGACCTCCACCTCGCGCGTGGGGTACGGCCTGGCCCGCAACCGCTACTTCCCGCAGGCCTTCCGGTGGACCGACAGGAACGGCGTGCCGTGGTTCAGCCTGATCACCGCGTTCATCTTCGGGCTGTTCTTCCTGCTGCCGTTCCCGAGCTGGCATTCCCTGGTCAGCCTGGTCACCGGCGCGAGCGTGCTGATGTACGCCGGGGCGCCGCTGTCGCTCGGCGCGTTCCGCGGCCAGGTCCCCGACGCGGAGCGGCCGTACCGGATGCCGTGGGCCTCGGTGATCTCCCCGCTCGCGTTCATCCTGGCCAACCTGATCATCTACTGGTCGGGCTTCACCGTTCTGTGGAAGCTCGGCGTGTGCATCGTGATCGGCTACGTCCTGATCGGCGTCGCCATGCTCTTCGACCCGGAGCGCCCGAAGATCGACTGGAAGTCCGCGCAGTGGCTGCCGGTCTACCTGATCGGCATGGGCATCATCTCCTGGCAGGGCCAGTTCAGCGGCGAATCGTCGACGGCGGCGCCGCTCAACACCGGGCGCATCCCGTTCTGGTGGGACATGCTGGTCGTGGCCGTGTTCAGCCTGATCATCTACTACTGGGCGATGTTCACGAAGCTGTCCCGCGAGGACATGCTCGCGCTGGTCAACCGCCAGTCCGGCGAGGCGCCCGACCCGCGGCTGCACTAGGCCCGGACACGACAGTGGCCCCGTCTGCGGACGGGGCCACTTCGTTTTTCCGGCGCACGCCCCGGGCCGTGGACTGGCCCGGGCGGGGTACCACGGCTCGTTCGGCTGAATGAAAGGACCGGTAGGGGTGCGGGCGGTCAGCGGCGGGGGCGCCAGTAGCGGAGCAGGACGCGGCCCTCGATGAGGGCGTCGGGGACGGGGCCGAAGCGGCGGCTGTCGACCGCGGCGGGGTCGGGGTTGTCCGAGGTCAGCCACCAGCCGGCGTCGAGGCGGCGGGCGGCGCGCTTGACGATCAGCAGGTCCGGGCGGCCGGGGTGGCTGGCGAGCACGATCTGGCCCGGGCGGATGCGGCGGGTGCGGCGGACGAGGAGCCAGTCGCCCGGGCGCAGGGCGGGCAGCATCGAGACCTCCGCGACCTTGACCCGCAGCAGGGGCGCCCGGGGCTTGCGCAACTGCACGGATCCCTCCGGTGTCATCATGGGAGGCAGGGGTAGTGTCGGGTCTGCAAGCAACCGAACTACAGAAGAGGAATCGATGAGGCTGCTTACCCGCCTGCTCGAGCCGAAGGCCGTGGCTCACGCCCACTGCGACCTGCCCTGCGGAGTCTACGACCCGGCGCAGGCCAGGATCGAGGCGGAGTCCGTCAAGGCCATCGCGGAGAAGTACCAGGCGAACACGGATCCCGAGTTCCGCACCCGCTGCATCATCATCAAGGAGCAGCGCTCCGACCTGGTCAAGCACCACCTCTGGGTGCTGTGGACCGACTACTTCAAGCCGCCGCACTTCGAGAAGTACCCGCAGCTGGACCAGCTGTTCAACGAGGCCACCAAGCTCGCGGGCGCCGCTGGTACCAAGGGCAGCGAGGACCCCGCCGTGGCCGACCAGCTGCTGGGCAAGATCGAGGAGATCAGCAAGATCTTCTGGGAGACCAAGCAGGGCTGAGACCCCGCGCTATCGTGGATCGTCACCTCCTGGGGTGGCGGTCCACGATTTTCTGAATGCGCTCTGAGCTGGGGTTTCACTGTGGGCTTAAGGTGCGCAAGCCGCGCGCCGCGTTTATTGTCGATATCGGAGGGCGGTAGGTTGCTTGCAGTGGGTGGCGACCGAGACCTGCCCAGAGGAGAGATGTGACCGAAGACACCGCCGCGACGAAGGCCGTGCCTGGTCCTAGGGACCCCGGGACGGCGCAAGCGGGACGCGAGGTGCCGCGAGACCACGTGCAGGTGTGCATGCCCGCCGAGGGCGCGTACCTGTCCGTGCTGCGGACCGCGACCGCGGGCCTGGCGGCGAGGCTGGATTTCACCCTCGACGAGATCGAGGACCTGCGCATCGCGGTGGACGAGGCCTGCGCCATGCTGCTCACCCAGGCGATACCCGGCACCAACCTGGAATGTGACTTCGATCTGGACGCGGAGGAGATGACGATCACCGTGTCGGTGCTCGCCGCGCGGCCGCGCATCCCCGCGCGCGACACCTTCGCCTGGACCGTTCTGTCCGCGCTTGCTGGCACGGTCGATTCCCGGCTGGGGCCTGATGACCAGGTGTCCATCGTGCTGCGCAAGCGCCGCGGGACGCCTTCGGGGCCGGGATCCGGGTGAGCAACGAATACGAGGTCCAGATGACCGAGGACATCGAGGTCATCCAGGCCACCGCGGAAATCAGGATCGACCAGGGTTCACCCGACAGGGCCCGGGCCAGGGAGCTGTTCGAGCGCCTTGCGGTGTTGCCGCCCGACGACCCGGAACGGGTGCGGATCAGGGGCTACCTCGTCGAGCTGCACCTGCCGCTTGTCGAGTACCTGGCGCGCCGGTTCCGCAACCGGGGCGAGTGGCTCGACGACCTGACCCAGGTGGCGACCATCGGGCTGATCAAGTCCATCGACAGGTTCGACCTCGAGCGCGGGGTGGAGTTCTCCACCTACGCCACGCCCACGATCGTGGGCGAGATCAAGCGGCACTTCAGGGACAAGGGCTGGGCGGTGCGGGTGCCGCGCCGGCTGCAGGAACTCAAGCTGTCCCTGACCAAGGCCATCGGCGACCTGGCCCAGCGCGAGGGGCGCGCGCCCACGGTCAGCGAGCTCGCCGCACACCTGCAGATGAGCGAGGAGGAGGTGCTCGAGGGGCTTGAGTCGGCCAACGCCTACTCCACGGTGTCGCTGGACGCCCCGGACTCCGGCGACGAGGACGCGCCCGCGGTCGCCGACTCGCTCGGCATGGTCGACGACGCTTTGGAGGGGGTTGAGTACCGGGAGTCGCTGAAGCCGCTGCTCGAGCAGCTGCCGCCGCGGGAGAAGAAGATCCTGCTGCTGCGGTTCTTCGGCAACATGACCCAGTCCCAGATCGCCGCCGAGCTCGGCATCTCCCAGATGCACGTGTCCCGGCTGCTGGCCCGCACGCTGACCCAGCTCAGGGACGGGCTTACCAACGACGACTAGGAGCTAGCCGGGGTGCCGGGCGTGCCGCGGGCGCCGGGGGTGTCGGGGGTGTCGGGGGTGTCGGGCCTGTTGAGGGCGCGCAGGCTGGCCGGGGTGAGCAGGCCGGCCGCGCAGATCGCGGCGAGCGCCAGCGCGGGCACGCCCCATTCTGGCCGGTTTCCCTGCAGCGTGAGCACGCCGCCGATGACGACGAAAAACTGCGTCATGAACGCCGGGGTCCGGCTCCACGGCCTCGCCCTGGTGAGCGCGACCGCGATCGCGGCGACGCCGACGGCCGTGCAGAACGCGATCAGGGTCAGCGCGATCCCGCTGCCAAGCTGGTAGGACCGGCCGTCCGCGGTGGAGGTGGCGGCGAAGACGCCCGCCACGAACAGGCCCGCCGCCTCGACGGCCTGGGCGGCCGCGGCCAGCCACAGCGCCAGCGGCGCAGGCTTGGGCGCCGGCTGCGGTTTTGGCGCCGGCGTCGGTTTTGGCGCCGGCGCCGGCGCCGGCTTTGGCTTTGGCGGCGGCTGCTGGTTCGGTTTCTGGGCCGGCTTTGGCGGCCGTTTGGGTCCCCGGGGGGTTACGGCCGCCGGGGGGCTGGCGGTCCTCGCGGACCCAGCCGGTCGCTTCGCCATTCCGCACCAATCCCTCGAACATCCGGGGCCGCACCGGCTCCCAGCTTAGGCGCCGGTTAGCCTGGGCGAGTGCGCGGCCTCCTGATCGTCAACCCGCGTGCGACCACCACCACGGGCAACGCCAGCGACCTGGTGGTCCGCTCGCTCGCCGACCTTGTCGACCTCGACGTCGAACATACCCGGCACCGCGGGCATGCCCGCGAGCTCGCCGAGGCTGCCGACACCGAGCTCGTGATCGTGCTCGGCGGCGACGGGGCGATCAACGAGGCCGTCAACGGGCTCATGAGCAGGCCGGGCGGGAGCCGTCCGCTGCTCGCGCTGCTTCCGGGCGGCGGCGGTAACGTGCTCGCCAGGGCGCTCGGGCTGCCGGTCGACACCCGGGCGGCTATCGGCAGGATCGGGGACGTGATCGCCGGCGGGCGCTACCGGACGATCGGGCTCGGGCTGGCCGGCGACAGGTACTTCACGTTCAGCGCGGGGCTCGGCATGGATGCCGAGGTCGTGGGCGAGGTCGAGCGGCTGCGGGCGGACGGGCACCGGGAGAGCGCACGGCTGTTCGGCTGGGCGATGCTGCGCCGCTACTACTCCGGTGCCGACCGGCGCGTCCCCGCGCTGACGGTCGAGCGTGACGGGCAGCCGCCGACGCCGCGGCTGTTCATGACGATCGTCACCAACCACTCCCCGTGGACCTACCTTCGCGGGCGGCCGCTGCTGCCGTTTCCCGACCCGGATTTCAGCTCGGGCCTCGACCTGGTGGCGCTGGGCAAGCTGAACCTGACGGCGATATTCGGCGCGGTCGGGCAGATGCTCCTGGTCCGGAGCAGGCCGCCGCGCGGACGGCACGTGCTCACCGCCTCTGGCATTGACACGATGACGGTGCGCTCCGCCCGGCCGATCGCGTTCCAGGTCGACGGCGAGTATCTGGGCGAGACCGAAGCGGTCAAATTCCAATTCGTACCGCATGCGCTCCGCGTCGTCGCGTTACCGGCAAAGGGCCTGCCGGGAGCCGCCCGGCAGCCACGCGGGGAGCCGGCCGGGAGCCGCCCCGGAGCCGGACGGGTGCCGTTCGGGAGCCGGACGGGAGCCGACCGACGCGGCGCGAGCAAAATGTGATCGATCTGACATTGAATTCACCTGAGGGTTCCCTGTGGACCCTTGCGTTCGCCAACCTACGTTGAGAGGCTTAACGTGATGTCTGGCGCGGGGGCGCATCGCATCTGTCATCGGCCTTGATGACGTCTGCGTCGCCTTCGGGGGCACGCCCGGGCCGCTCGCGACCCGGGTCGAGTTCTTGCTCGGCATCGGTGACGGTCCTAGGCAACTTGGACGGCCGCAACAATTTGGTCCAGCTCGTGAAATTCTTCACAAGCTGGACGGGAGGAATGACCTAGGTGAGCGTGACGCAAGACCGACTCGGTGCAGGTGAGCGGCCGGCAACCAGAGCGGGTCTTTGCGTGACGCGAACTTTTGAATGACGCTGTATACCGGATGCAGTCGTCCGATCATCCGGTCGCCGAGAAGGAGTGGACGTCATGGACTGGCGTAGCGAAGCCGCCTGCCGTCAGGTCGACCCTGAGCTGTTCTTCCCCATCGGGAACAGCGGTCCCGCGCTGCTCCAGATCGAGGAAGCCAAGCAGGTGTGCCGCCGTTGCCCGGTGGTGCAGGAGTGCCTGAACTGGGCGATCGACTCCGGCCAGGACGCCGGTGTCTGGGGCGGGATGAGCGAGGACGAGCGGCGCGCGCTCAAGCGCCGGACGATCAGGCTCCGGGCCCGCGCACACGCCTAGACCTGCGCCGCCGCCCAGCCTCCCGCCACGTCTGCGCTAGCCCTGCCCAGCGTCCTGCGCTAGCTCCTGTTCTGGGCCGACCGGGAGGTCAACGAACGCTTCGGTCCCGCCGCCCGGCCGCGGCGTGATCCTCAGCCGCCCGCCGAGTTCCCCGAGGACCAGCGTGCGCACGATCTGCAGGCCGAGGCTGGTGGCCGAGTCCAGGTCGAACCCGGGCGGCAGGCCGACCCCGCTGTCCGCGACCGTCACCCTGAGCCGCTCGGGCTCGCGCACCGCGGTCACCTCGAGCCACCCCTGTCCCTGGTCGCATCCCTGGTCGCGGGCGGACTGCGGGAAACCGTGCTCGAGGGCGTTCTGCAGCAGTTCGGTCAGCACCATCGCCAGCGGAGTCGCCACCGAGGCCGACAGCGGGCCGAACGACCCGATGAGCTTCGGCACAACCCCGGCCTCGGGCGCCGACACCTCCACGGCCATCATCGCCACCCGGTCCGCGATCTCGTCGAAGTCGACGATCTCCTCCGACCCCTGTGCCAGCGTCTCGTGCACGACCGCGATCGACCCGACCCGGCGGACCGCCTCGTCGAGGGCGGCCCTGGCCTCCGGCGCGCGCAGCCGCCTGGCCTGCAGCCGCAGCAGCGCCGCGACCGTCTGCAGGTTGTTCTTCACCCGGTGATGGATCTCCCTGATCGTGGCGTCCTTGGTCATCAGCTCGCGCTCCCGGCTGCGGAGCTCGGTGACGTCGCGGACCAGGACGAGCGCGCCGGTCCTGTCGCCGCCGACGATGAGCGGGATCGAGCGGAGCTGGACCACCGACCCGTTCGCGGTCACCTCGGCCTCGCGCGGTGACCGGCCGGTCGCCACGACCATCAGCGACTCATCCAGCGGCTCGTCGCTCGCGCACAGCCCCGCGGTGACCACGCCGAGGTCCGCGCCGATCAGATCGGCGGCGAGCCCGAGCCGGCGGTAGGCGGACTGGGCGTTCGGGCTGGCGTAGGTGACCTGCCCGGTCCGGCCGAGCCTGAGCAGCCCGTCGCCGACGCGCGGCGACCTGACCAGCATCGCCTCGCTGCCCGGGAACGGGTACGTGCCCTCCGCGACCATCCGGGCCAGGACGTCGGCGCCCTGCAGGTAGGTCAGCTCGAGCCGACTGGGGGTACGGGCGGAGTTCAGGTTGGTGCACCGCTCGATCACCGCGATCACCCGCCCGGCCCGCATCACCGGGATGCCCTCGGTGCGCACCGGGACGCCGTTCGTCCAGTCCGGGTCGCTCTCCCGCCAGATCCGCCGCTCGGCGGACACGAGGTCGAGCAGCCGCCTGTCCTCCGCGCCCGCGAACGTCCCCACCACGTCGTCCTGCAGCGATGTCGGCCCGGTGGTCGGGCGCATCTGGGCCACCGCCAGCCAGCCCCCGCCGTCGCGCGCCGACGCCCACAAGATCAGGTCGGCGAAGGACAGGTCGGCAAGGAGCTGCCAGTCGGACACCAGCGTGTGCAGCCACTCCAGATCGGCGCCGCCCAGGCCGGTGTGGCTCCTGGCCAGGTCGGTTAGCGTGGGCACGACATCATGCTACGGCGCCCTGCGGCGCCGCTTGCCGGCCGTAGGGCTGCGCTGCGGGCCGCGGTGCGCGACCATGTGAGTTGACGTTCACCCTTCATTAAGGCAATGATTCCGGATGACCGCTTCTCTGGCGCATGCCGACGACGCAGACGGGAGCCCCGGCCCGGGCAGCCCGACCCGGCTGCCGAAGTACTACCAGGTTAAGCGACAGCTGCTCGAGCTCACCGCGGCCCTGGACGCCGGCAGCCCGGTCCCGCCCGAGCGGGAGCTCGCGCGCTCGTACGGCACCTCGCGTACCACGGTCAGGCAGGCGCTCGCCGAGCTCGTCATCGAGGGCCGCCTGCTGCGCATGCAGGGCAAGGGCACGTTCGTGGCCAAGCCCAAGGTCGCCCAGCTGCTCGAGCTGGCCAGCTATACCGAGGGCATGCGAGCCCACGGCCTGCACCCGCAGACCAAGATCCTCGACATCGGGTACGTGGCGGCCGACGAGAAGCTCGCGGTGCTGCTCGGCATCAGGGCAGGCGCCCGCGCGCTGCGCATCCACCGGCTGCGGCTCGCCGACGGCGAGCCGATGTCGATCGACACCTCGCTGCTGCCCTCGGGACGCTTTCCCGGCCTGCGCAAGCAGCTGGAACGGCACCACTCGCTGTACGAGACGCTGCGGGCGGCGTACGGCATCCAGCTGGCCGAGGCGGAGGAGACGATCGAGACCGTGCTCGCGGATCCGCACGACGCCGCGCTGCTCGAGGTGGACGCGGGCCTGCCGCTGCTGCTGCTGTCCAGGCACGCCTTCGACGTCACCGGCGAGCCGGTCGAGTGGGCGCAGTCATGGTACCGGGGCGACAGGTACAAGTTCGTCACCAGGCTCCGCCGCTGACCAGCGCCGCCGGTTGGTCCCGCAGTGGGCGCATCGGGCCTTTTATCTTATTCTGATCATTTTGGTATGATTTACATCATCATTAGTTGATAATTTCGCGTTGCCTCCTGGAAATGCGGGAATCAAATTATTATCAGATGATAAGCGGCTTGGTAACAATTTTCTTTGATGTCGCGGAGGCATTGCCGGGACGCCGTCTCGGGCGGACCATGAGTGCATCCTGTGCGCCGCCAGTCACACGGTGCTAGGGCTGTCCCCCGTCCCCCGACGAGAGAGAAATCATGACCGAGCCCCCCGTTCAGTCAGGAAGTCCCAGGCGCGCCGCGTCCGCGGTCGCCGCGCACCCGGTCACCTCGGCGGTCATCGCCATCCTGGTGATCGCGTCGATCTTCTTCTCGCTGTACGTGCCGCTCTACGCCAGCGCGACGCCGAAGGTGGGCGACTTCCCGTTCTTCTACTTCTACCTGATCATCTACATGCCCGCGGTGGCGATCGTGCTCTGGATCGTCCTCATGCTGCAAAAACGGCTGCGGCCACCCGCG
>JASHTQ010000732.1 GCA_030040475.1 Streptosporangiaceae bacterium | reverse complement strand
GTGCGCCAGCGGCCCTTTACGCAGTTCCAGCTCGAGCCGGGCCCACTGCTGCGAGCTCAGCCGCTCACGCGATACCGGCCCTTTGGACCGCAGTGCCCCGGTCCCGCCATCCCGCCAGGCCCGGTGCTGTCGGCGATCTTGTAATTCCCCAGCTGTGAGGGGCTGACGATCACGGATTTCCCCACCTCGATCACGTTATTCGGCTCTTCCGCGAATTTTGTGATTCCTGACGCTGTGTGAAACGTGCTGGTCAGGTGGCTGTGGTGTCACGATCTGGGGCGTTTGCGGCGTGTCAGCGTGATCAGGCAACGAGGCTCCGGTAGGACGCGGGGGTCTGCCAAGATCCTCGTGCCCGGGAGCCTCGTTGTCGCCTCAGTCTGTCATGCCGCCTGCGGTCAGCGTGTCCAGTCTGGCCTGGGACGTTTCCGAGCTGGGCGGGGGCCTGCTGACCGCGTTGTTCCCGCACCTGGCGGGCTTGCGCGTGCACCGGGTGGAAGACCGCGGGGATGCGGTGGTGATTTCTGCGTCGAGCCGGGCAGGCCAGGCATGTTGTCCGCGGTGTGAGTCGGCGTCGTCGCGGGTCCACGGCGGGTATACCCGGATGGTGGCGGACGGCGCGGCTGGCGGCCGGCCCGTGCTGATCGCGCTGCAGGTCCGGCGGTTCCGCTGCCTGCAGCCGTGCTGCCCGGTGGTCACGTTCGCCGAGCAGGCCGAGGGAGTGTCTGCCCGGTACCGGCGGCGCAGCGTGCCGCTGCTGGCAATGCTGGCCGGGTTCGGGCTGGAGGCGGCCGGGCGGTCAGCGGCCAGGCTGGCCGGCGCGCTCGGCATCGCGGTGCACCCGGCCACGGTGCTGCGGCTGGTCGCCGCGGCACCGGAGCCGGAGATCACGGCCGCGCCGGAGGTCCTCGGAGTCGATGACTTCGCGCTGGCCAAGGGCTATGTCTACGGGACAGTGCTGGTGGACATGCGTACCGGGAACGTGGTGGACCTGCTGCCGGACCGGGAGGCCGCCACGCTGGAGGCGTGGCTGACGGCGCATCCCGGCGCGGAGATCATCTGCCGGGACCGGGCCGGCAACTACGCTGAGGGCGCCAGGGCGGGCGCGCCGGACGCGATCCAGGTCGCCGATCGCTGGCATCTGTGGCACAACCTGGCCGAATATGCCGAGAAGACGGTCACTGCCCACCGCGGCTGCCTGAAGGACCAGCCCAGCGGCGATGCCGCCGGCGACGGCTCCATTGCGGCGGGTCCTGTGAGCACGCCGGAGCACGAACCACCAGGGCAGGCAGATGGCGGGCAGATCACGCCGGATGGATTCCTGGATGCGTGCGGCCGGGAGCGCCGCCTGGTGACCCGGACCCGGGACCGCTATGCCGAGATCCGCGGGCGGCTGGACGCCGGCGAGTCGCTGTCCGCGATCAGCCGCGCGACCGGGCTGGACCGCAAGACCGTGCAGCGGTCCGCCCGCGCCGGCAGCGCAGAGGAGCTGCTGGGCAAGGCCACCAGCCGGGAATCGAAACTGGATAAGTTCACGCCCTACCTGCACCAGCGGTGGAATGAGGGCGTCACCGATGCCGCCCGGCTGCACGCCGAGCTGCGGGAACAGGGCTGGGCCGGCAGCGAGCAGACCGTCCGCCGCTACGTCCGGCCATTCCGGCAGGCCGCCGCGCCCGGCCCCGCGCCGGGGGTTCCGAAGACCCGCCAGATCACCCGCTGGCTGCTGACCCATCCGGGCCGCCTCCTGGCGGACGAGAAAGCCCAGCTCGAGGCCATCCGCGCCCGCTGCCCGCACATCGACACGCTCGCCGGGCACGTGACCGCATTCGCCGAGATGACGACATCCCGCACCGGCAGCCGCGACCTGGAAGCCTGGCTCGCCGCCGTGGAAGCCGATGACCGGTCCGGCCTGCGCTCTTTCACCGTCGGCATCCGCAACGACATGCAAGCGGTAATCAACGGCCTCACGCTGCACTGGAACTCCGGCAAGGTCGAGGGCACAGTCAACAAGATCATTCTGTGGAATCAGATTGTCCGGTTTTGCTCAGGTTCCGCCGTGGCTGACGGCGATGATCGGGAGCATCCTGCCGTTGTCGGGTGTGGCGAGCTGTCGCGGGGTCGGCCCGGCCGGGGTGGGGGTGTCGGTGAGCTTGGCCAGGAGGCAGTCGATCGCGGCCTGGCCGTCCTCGACGGCGGCCCGCTCATCGTCGGTGAGCGGGATGGCGGCGGTCATCTTCTGCAGGTTGGCCTTGGCTTCTAGCAGCTGGGCGGCGGTGGAGTCCTTGGGAGTGTAGAAGTCGCAGCGGGCGCAGGCCATCCGGTGCGGGCACTGCTCGAAGAACGTGTAAGCGCAGTATCCGTGCCCGAGGTCGTAGTGCTGCCAGGGCTGGCCGGACGCGGCGGCGCCGGAGGTGATGGCGTCGCGGTCGATGAGGACTTCGATGGCCCGGACGTTGCGGGCGAAATATCCGGCGTCGGTGTAGGCCCGGGTGAGCGTCTGGGCGCTGATCTTCGCGTAGAACTGCGTCGATTGCGGCGAGCGGTGCCCGAGCCAGGCTTGCAGCTCGAACAGCGTCATCGGCTCCTTGGCGTTGTAGAGCTGGCTGGCGATCGTGGAGCGCGCCCGGTGGCTGGTGATGCTGCCGCGCACGTCGGCGGCCGGGACCGCGGCTTTGCGGCAGAGCATGGGGATGACGGTGTTGTTGATGTAGGGAGCGGACACGCGGCGGGCGCGGAAGGCGAATAGCAGGTCAGCGCGCTCGCTGGTGCGCCGGTCGGTCAGCTGCGGCTGGCCTGGGCGGACAGCTTGCCACGCCTCGATGGCCTGGCCGAGGATCGGGTCGACCGGCTTGGTGAACGAGGTGCCGGTCTTGTGCGCCGGGACGTCGAGCAGGCAGACGGCGTCTCGGGCCAGGACCTGAGGTGAGTCCCAGGCGATCGGGGCGCTCTCGTGCTGCCAGCGGATGCAGCCCACCCGCAGCCGGGCGATCTCGTCGCTGCGCTGGCCGGAGAACAGCCAGGTCAGCGTGATCGCGCGGACCAGCTCGAACGGGTAGAAGTGCCCGGCCCGGGTTTCGGGCAGGTCGGCAGCTTCGAGGTTCAGGCCGGCCCATAGCAGCTTGGCCCAGATCTCATCGGCGATCACCCGCGGGTTCGGGCCGAGCAGGGCCGCGACGCTGCGGGGGGTGCCGAGTGCCCGCTGCGGGTCGAACCGGCGCGGCAGCCACTCCCATTCCTGGCAGTCCCGGAAGAACGTCCGCACCGCCGAGAGCTGTGCTGCTTTCGCCGATGCCTGCAGCGGCTTGCCGATGCGGTCGCCCAGGTTGGCGGTGCGCTGCGCGTAATCGCCGACGTGCAGCCGGTCCACCGCGGCGACCCAGGCGGCGCACGTCTGCCGGGTCCAGGCGGCCGGGTCGGCGGCCTCGGGATGCTCGGCCTCCAGCCAGCGTCCGGCCTTCAGCAAGGTGGCCCGGACGCTGCCGCGGACTCCTGGAGTGAGCGTGGAGGTCGAATACCACCGCTCTGCCCATCGCGCCCATTCGGCCGGGCCGCCGCTGGCCCTGTCCGGACGGCCGCCCGCGCGGGGAGCTGGCGGGTCGCAGAATCCCAGGTAAGCCACGGCTCGCTGCATCGCGTGCAGCGTGTTCAGCCGTGGGGCGGGAAGGAGCCCGTCACGGCGGATCCGGTCGAATACCCCGGTGTCCAGTTCGTCGACATGCGGGCTGCGGTTGAGCAGGAGCACCTGGCAGGCGACCATCGGCAGCAGCGGGTCGTCCTCGGCCCCGAGCCGGTAGCCCCACTCGGCCAGGACCGAGCGGATGCGGCCGATCTCGCCATCGACCCGCTCGCGGCCGAAGACCAGCCGGGCCAGGGTGAGGCGGCTGAGCCGGCCGAGCTGACCGAAGGCGGTGAAGCCGCCGAGGAGGAAGGCGTGCGCCGCCAGGTAGGGGCGCACCGCGTCATCGGCCCAAGCGGGCGCCGCCCGGCGGAAGCCATCTTGGTCGCGGCCGAGCAGGCCGGCCCAGTCTTCATCCGGCCATGCCCAGTACGACCGGCCGGTCTGAGCGCACCGCAGCAGCACCACCGCGGCCGAGTCCAGCGTCGCCCGGCGGCGATGCGGCGTGTCCGGCGACTCAAGTGCAGCGCTGGCGTCATCCAGGGGCCGCAGCAGCCGCCAGATCCCGAGCCACTCCCTGGCCTCCCGGTCACAGCGCCCCAGGCGGCGCAGGTTGCTCACCCCGAGGCCGGCGATGGCCGCCGCCTCGGCAGCGCGCACGACTGGCGTCGTGTCGTAGCCGCGCGGGTCGACCGGCCAGCGCCAGCGCTCGCCACCGCCTGCGGGCGCCGTGGCCAGCGGCACGCTCACCAGGGCGCTCCGGCCGCCTCGCCAGTACCGGTGAGCACCCGGACCCGCCAGGCGTGGATGTGCTCCATGCCGTTGTTGAGCTTGCCGGCCAGGTCACGGCCGGACAGATGGATATAGGTGAGCGTGGAGTCGGTGTGCCGGTGCCCGGCGAACGCCGCGATCGCGTGGACTTCCCAGCCCATCCGCGCCAGGTCGGTCAGGCACAGATGCCGCAGGGTATGGGTGGAGAACTGCGGGACGCCGGCCTCCAGCGCGATCTGGCGCACCACCTTCGACCACGTCCACAAGCTCAGCGGCTGCGCATAGTTGCGGCGCGACTCCGACAAGAACAACGGCCCGCGGGCCCGGCTGACGCCGGCCCGGTGGGCCAGGTAGGCCGCCAGCAGCTCCCCGGTCGCCGCCGAGTACGGCACGACGCGCTCGCGCCGGTTCTTGGTCGTCTCCGCGCGCACCCGCAGGGTGCGGTGCGCGGGATCCAGGTCACTGGTCTGCAGCGAGCACAGCTCTTCCCGCCGCAGCGCGGCGTCGTAGGCCAGGGCCAGCATCACCCGGTTGCGGACCGGCTCACGCCGCGCGACCGCCAGGATCTCCAGCCACTGCTGGTCGCCGGGAATCCACGGCAGCCTGGTCATCCGGGGCACCAGACCCCGCCTGCCGCCGCCGAACCCGCCGCGCGGGGTATAGCGGCCACGGCCGACCGGGTTGGACTCGCGGACTCCCTCCTCCACCAGAAACTCATAAAACAGCCGGACCGCGACCAGCCGCTGCTGCAACGTCGCGTTCGACAGCCCCGTCCCGGAATCGATCGACACCACGTTCGCGCCCCGCCGCCCAGGCCGGCCCGCCAGCTCCCGGACGAACGCGGCCACCTGGGTCCGGGTGGCAACCAGCGGGTCCACACCGTCTCGCTCACATACCTGCAGGTACTCCGCAAGCCCCCGGGCATAGGCGTCAATCGTCCGAGGCGCACGGCCAAGGTCAGCCCATACCAGCAGCCATTCGGCGGCCCGCTCGTGCCGGCCCAGCACCGGCCACCTGCCCACCCACGTCGCAGCAGCCACGCCCCCGCAAGACCCCCATCCCCGTCAGCTTGCGGGCGACGCTACCGTGAGCAGCCTCCTCCATACGTAACGACACACCACGGTGATTCCAAGTAACTGACAAGATGATCAAGCGCCAGATGTACGGCCGAGCCGGCTTCGCCCTGCTCCGTAAGCGCGTCATCTTGCACCCTGCGTAACCGCAACCACAAAATTCGCGGAAGAGCCAGTTTTTGTCCCCGCTGGTGGCCAGGTAAAAGCCCCATCCCTCGGGTTGATCAGGTCTTGTTCAGGGTGGTTCCTCCTTTGGCTCTGGCTTCGCGCATGCGGTAGGAATCGCCGGCGGTGACCACGACGTTCGCGTGGTGCAGCAGCCGGTCGAGCAGGCTGACGGCGGTGGTGTGCTCGGGCAGGAACCGGCCCCAGGATTCGAAGGGCCAGTGGGAGGCGATGCCCAGTGCGCGGCGTTCGTAGGCGGCCGCGACCACGCGGAACAGCAGCTGGGCGCCGGTGTCGTCCAGCGGGGCGAACCCGACCTCGTCGATCAGGATCAGGTCGTTGCGGAGCAGGGTGTCGATGACCCGGCCCACGGAGTTGTCGGCCAGGCCGCGGTAGAGGGTCTCGGCGAGCTCGGCGGCGGTGAGGTAGCGGACCTTGTGCCCGGCCTGCACCGCGGCGATGCCGAGCGCGACCAGCAGGTGGCTCTTGCCCGTGCCGGCAGAGATGGCGACAGACTGCAACATCTTCGTGCGGTGCTGCCGTGCGAGGTGCGGGTTATCTCGAGGACGCATCCGCTGTCGGGGCGGCTGGTGGCTGCCCGGTCGTTCAAGCGGCTGAACGGCGAGCTGCTGCTGGTGATCGGGTTGCCGGACGGGTCGCCGGGG
>JASHTQ010000731.1 GCA_030040475.1 Streptosporangiaceae bacterium | reverse complement strand
TTCCGCTGCGGCTTCCTCGGCCTGCTGCACATGGAGATCGTCCGCGAGCGGCTTGAGCGCGAGTTCGACCTGTCGCTGATCTCCACCTCGCCGAACGCCGTCTACCGCGTCGTCATGGACACCGGCCAGGAGATCAGGGTCACCAACCCGAGCGACTTCCCCGGCGGCACCGAGCCGCAGAAGGGCAAGATCGACCGGGTCTACGAGCCGGTGGTCCGCGCGACGGTCATCTCGCCCGCCGACTACATCGGCACGATCATGGAGTTGTGCCAGAGCAGGCGCGGCGCCCTGCTCGGCATGGACTACCTGTCCGCGGACCGGGTGGAGATCCGCTACACGCTGCCGCTCGCCGAGATCATCTTCGACTTCTTCGACCAGCTCAAGTCGCGCACCCGCGGCTACGCCTCGCTGGATTACGAGCCGGCCGGGGAGCAGCAGGCGAACCTGGTCAAGGTCGACATCCTGCTGCAGGGCCAGCCGGTGGACGCGTTCAGCCAGATCGTGCACGCCGACGAGGCGCGCGAGTACGGCCTGTCGATGACCGCGAAGCTGAAGGAACTGATCCCGCGGCAGCAGTACGAGGTGGCGATCCAGGCCGCCGTCGGCGCCCGGGTCATCGCGCGCGAGAACGTCCGCGCGCTGCGCAAGGACGTGCTCGCCAAGTGCTACGGCGGCGACATCACCCGCAAGCGCAAGCTGCTGGAGAAGCAGAAGGAAGGCAAGAAGCGGATGAAGACGATCGGCCGCGTCGACGTGCCTCAGGAGGCGTTCGTCGCGGCCCTCTCCACCCAGCCAGGTGAGCGGAAACAGCGGTAACGCGCTAAAGATCAAAAGAATTTTTTAGCCGAACGAGCCGTGGTGCACGTCACGGGCTCGGCGCCGACGGCGCGACGTGGATGACCGTGTTTCCGGGCACGTGCTTGATCGCCGGCTCCAGCACCACCTGCCCGCCCTGGTCGGGCACGGGCACCGCCGGCGCCTCCTGGAAACCGCCGCCTGGAACGGACGTGGCCGCCTGGCCGTGCGAGAACAGGACCAGGGTCACGAGCGCGGCCAGCGCGAAGATCACCAGGGCCGTGCCGACAAGCGCCGCGTTGGACCGCCACCGTCCCGGGTACGAGGCATCCTGGACGTTCGGGCCGTAGCCGCCGTGCCACGGCAGCGTGCCGTAGGACGGGACGGGCAGCGGGCCGGACGGCAGGTCGGCGGTCAGCGCCCACAGCTCGCGGTAGGTGCGGGCCGCGTACGCCGCGGCGACCCGGTCGGTGAGCTCGTCCTGGGTGAGCCGTCCCTCGGCGAAGCCCGCGCGGAGCACGCCCACGGCACGCTCGCGGTCTGCGCTCGCCGCCAGCCACGCCGGGTTCACCGCCGGGACGGTGCCCGCTCCGGCGGCGGGCGGATATGCCTGACCTGGACCGTATGCCACGTTAGCCTCCCGCGGACGCCTCTATTGAGTGTAGACGCGTAACCGCCGCTAGGAGTGCCAATGAGCCCGGCTGGCGTTTCCTACGGGCCGCCGTGGATGGCGAGGCGCAACGCCCAGAAGATGATCGCCAGGTAGCCGAGCACGAGCCCGCCGGTGGCCAGCCCGTCGCCGCCCTGACCGGACTGCCTGATCTGCCGCCGCGCGAGGTGGCCGCAGAGCACGGCGGGGATGGCGGTCAGCCCGAGGGTGAAGACCTCGGCCGCGCCGAGCACCATGGCCGCGATCGCCAGCGAGTTGGTGGGCGCGGCCGGCCGGTAGCCGCCCACCGCGCCGCCGTGCCCGCCGGAAGGCAGCGGCAGCGCGCCCGCGGGCAGGTCGGCGATCAGCGCGTTCAGCTCGCCGTAGGTGCGCGCCGCGTAGGCACGGCCCATCCGCTCGTCGTACTCGTCCTGGGTAAGGCGGCCCTCGGCGAAGCCCGCCTTCAGCACGTCGACGGTTCGCTCGCGATCCGCGGTCGCCGCGCGCATCGAGGGCGACATCCTGACCTGGTAGGCACCATGCTGGCCGGGGTAGCCCGCGGCCGGCGCGACGCTGCCGGGCGGCGGGACCGGGTAGCCGGCCGGCGGCGGCGGGACCGGGTAATCAGCGGGCGGGCCGTACCGCGGATCCTGGCTCGGCCACTGCCACTGATTTCCTGCCATCGGTACCTCCCGCCCGCGCGACCGGGGACCACGCGCCACCCGTCTGCGCGGTCCTTTCAGTGTAAACACGCGCCGCGGCGATCCCGCTTCCCCGCCGCGAGTTGCCGACCCGATTCCCCGCCGCGAGTTGCCGGCCCGCTTCCCCGCCGCGAGTTGCCGGCCTCTTGCCGCCCCGGTCCGGCTTCTTCCCCGCGGCGGGTAGCGTGACTGGCATGCCTGGCACCCTCCCCGACGGCGAGCCGGTCCCCGCCGACGGGACGCTGCCGGAGCGCGCGCTCGCGGGCCTGGGCGACCGGCCGTTCGGCATCTACGTGCACGTGCCGTTCTGCGCCACCCGCTGCGGCTACTGCGACTTCAACACCTACACGGCCACCGAACTCGGCGGGCCGCAGGCGCCCGTGTCGACGGCCTCCTACGCCGACCTCGCGATCGCGGAGATCGGCTTCGCCCGCAAGGTCCTGCGCGCCGCCGACGTCCCGGTGAGCACGGTGTTCTTCGGCGGCGGCACGCCCACCCTGCTGCCGCCCGGCGCGCTCGGCGCCATCCTGCGGGCCATCGACGGGGAATTCGGGCTGCGGCCCGGTGCCGAGGTGACCACGGAGGCCAACCCGGAGAGCGTGGACGAGGCGCGACTGCACGAACTGCGGGCGCAGGGGATCACGCGGGTGTCGTTCGGGATGCAAAGCGCGGTTCCCGAGGTGCTCGCGGTGCTCGACCGGGTGCACCAGCCCGGCCGTCCGGCCCGCTGCGCCGCCTGGGCGCGCGCGGCCGGGTTCGAGCACGTCAGCCTGGACCTCATCTACGGAACGCCGGGGGAGTCCGACGCGGACTGGCGGCGCTCCCTGGACGCGGCCGTCGCCGCGGGCCCCGACCACATCTCGGCGTACGCGCTGACCGTGGAGGCCGGCACCCGGCTGGCGGCCAGGGTCCGGCGCGGCGAGCTTGCCGCGCCAGACGACGACGTGCTGGCCGCCCGCTACCTCGTCGCCGACGACGTGCTCACCGCGGCCGGCCTGCGCTGGTACGAGATCTCCAACTGGGCGGCCGAGCAGGCGTCCAGGTGCGCGCACAACTTGATCTACTGGACCGGCGGCGACTGGTGGGGGATAGGGCCGGGAGCGCACAGCCACATCGCGGGAACCCGCTGGTGGAACGTCCGGCACCCGGCGGCCTACGGTGCCAGGGTCGCCGCGGGCGCCAGCCCGGGCCAGGCCAGGGAGGTCCTCACCGACGCCGAACGCGACCTCGAGCAGGTCATGCTGGCGATCCGCCTGGCCGACGGCTGCCCGGTCGGCGTGCTCGGCCCGGCCGGCCGGCGGAACGCCGCAGCGCTGGCGGCCGAGGATCCGGCGGCCGGCCGCCTGATCTCTCCTGCCGCCTACGCCGAGGGCCTTGTCACGCTCACCCGCCGCGGCCGCCTGCTCGCCGACACGGTCACGCGCGCGCTCACCGAGTGAGTTACGTGACGATCCGCGCGCAGATCCAGCTCGGCACCTCGAACTCCTCGCCGTGATTGGCCGCGATGACCCCGCGGATGAGGTACCTCAGCATGGTCAGCCACAGCACGAAGCCGAGCGTCAGCCCGATCACCAGGGCCACGGTGATGCTGTCGAGCAGCAGCAGGCCGCCGAGGATGAGGCAGCTGATCCCGTACAGCGCGGCGGTCAGCGACAGGTTCACGGCCGTCGCCGCGTGATACCGCATGAACGCCGACCTCCTCCCCCTGAGCAGGTAGATGACGAGCGGGATGACCGGCCCCAGAAAGATCGCCCCCAGGTAGCCGAACGTCGCCGACGTCACGTCCGCGTCGCGTACCCGCTGGCTGGTCATCGGTCCTCGCGTGTCATCCGCTGCTGATATCACGCTATTCGGTTCCCGGCTCGGTGACGAAATCAATCAGTTCCTCGACCCGGCCCAGGAGCTCGGGGGCCAGGTCGCCGTAGCTGCGCACCGAGCGCAGGATGCGCTGCCACCCGGCCGCGGTATCCGGCGGCCAGCGCAGCGCGTGCAGCACGCCTTCCTTCCACGGCTGGCCCGGCGGAACGCGCGGCCAGGCGCCGATCCCGACCGAGGCAGGCCGGACCGCCGCCCAGATGTCGATGAACGGGTGGCCGACGATCAGCACGTGCGGCGACCGCACTGCGGCCGCGATCCGGCTCTCCTTCGAGCCTTGCACCAGGTGGTCGACGAGGACGCCGAGGCGCCGGCCCGGCGCGGGGGAGAAGTCGGCCACGATCGCGGGCAGGTCGTCGATGCCCTCGAGGTACTCGACCACCACGCCGACGTCGCGCAGGTCGTCGCCCCAGATCTTCTCGACAAGCTCGGCGTCGTGCTTGCCCTCGACGTAGATCCGGCTCGCCCTGGCCACCTTGGCCGGGGCGCGGGGTGCCGCCACGGACCCGGACGCGGTGCGGGCGGGACCCGCGGGACCCGGCGCCTGGGCGGGCGGGGTCAGCGTCACGGGCCGGCCATCGATCAGGAACGCCGCCGGGGCCAGCGGGAACATCCGCCGCTTGCCGCGGGCGTCCTCCAGCGTCACGGCGCCCTTCTCGTAGCCGACAACCGCGCCGCAGAACCGCCCCTCGGAATCCTCCACCACCAGGCCCCGTTCGGCCTGCACCTGGGGTACCTCGCGGCGGACGCCCGGCCGGCCAGGGCGGCCCGCCCCGCGCCCCCCGGCCGCGAGCACGTCCGCTCCATATGGCCTGCTCCTCACCGGCATCAGCGTAGCCAGGCAGAGGCAGCCAAACCCGGCCGGCGCGCCGACGCGTCGCTATCGCGGTGATTGTCCGCCGGGTTACCATCCTGCGGGGAGGCACCGGGAGGTTGTCTGACGCAATAGACTTAGCACTCGGGTCCTATGAGTGCCAAGGAGGTGAACGCGTGCTTGACGAGCGAAAGCTGACGGTGCTCCGGGCGATCGTCGAAGACTACGTGTCCACCACCGAGCCGGTGGGATCGAAGTCGCTTGTCGACAGGCACCACTTCGACGTGTCCCCGGCGACGATCCGCAACGACATGGCGGTCCTCGAGGAGCAGGGCTTCATCGCGCAGCCGCACACGAGCGCGGGGCGGATACCGACGGAGAAGGGCTACCGGCTGTTCGTCGACCGGCTGTCCAGCGTCAAGCCGCTG
Source organism: Streptosporangiaceae bacterium (assembly GCA_030040475.1). Next base: position 2,072 of record JASHTQ010000731.1, on the reverse strand, counting down.
TCGGCCGCCGAGCGGCGCGCCATCGAGACGTTCCTGGCCGGCGCGTACAGCCTCGACGACGTGGTGATGCGCACGGTCAGGCTGCTGGTCCAGCTGACCCGCCAGGTGGCGGTGGTGCAGTACCCGTCCCTGACCAGGTCCTCGATCAGGCACATCGAGCTCGTCCCGCTCGCCCCGACCAAGCTGCTGCTGGTGCTGATCACCGACACGGGCCGGGTGGAGCAGTGCACCGTGGACCTGCCGTCCCCCTGGGACGACGCCTCGGTGTCGAACCTGCGCTCGGTCGTCAACGCCTGCCTCGGCGGGCACAAGCTGGTCGACGCCGCCTCGATGGTGACCGAGCTCGCCGAGCGCATCCCGGCGGAGGAACGGTCGAACGCGAACGCCGTGTTCTCCGTGCTGCTGGCCAGTTTGGTCGAGCGGAACGAGGAGAAGATCGTCTTCGGCGGAACCGCGAACCTCGCCGCGCATGACTTTAGCCAGGGCCTGCGGGACGTGCTTGAGGCCCTGGAGGAGCAGGTGGTGCTGATGCGGCTGCTCGGGGAGACCACCGAGCCCGCGATCCTGACCGTCAGGATCGGCTCGGAGAACCAGGTGGCGGGCCTGCACGCCACGTCGGTGGTGTCGACGGGCTACGGGAACGCGGCGCAGCCGCTGGCCAAGCTCGGCGTGCTCGGGCCGACCCGGATGGACTATCCGGGCACGATGGGCGCGGTGCGGGCGGTGGCACGTTATGTCGGCCAGATCCTGATGGAGTCCTAGTGGCGGCGGACTACTACTCTTTGCTGAAGATCCGCCGCGACGCGACGCAGGACGAGGTCAAGCGGGCGTACCGGCGGCTGGCCCGGGAGCTTCACCCGGACGTGAACCCGGACCCGGAGACGCAGGAGCGGTTCAAGGAGATCACCCAGGCCTACGAGGTGCTGTCCGACACCGACAAGCGCCGCATGTACGACATGGGCGTGGACCCGTATGCCGCGGCCGGCGCGGGCGCGGCCGGCCCGTTCGGCCCCGGCTTCTCCCCGCTGAGCGACCTGCTCGACCAGTTCTTCGGGGCGGGCGGCACCGCCGCGCGCGGCCCGCGCAGCCGGGCGCAGCGCGGCCGCAACGCCACGATCAGGATCGAGCTCGACCTGTCTGAGTGCTCGTTCGGCGCCACCCGCGAGCTCACCGTGGACACGGCGGTCGTCTGCCCCACCTGCTCGGGCGAGGGCACCGCGCCGGGCACCCACCCGCAGACCTGTGACATCTGCGGTGGCCGCGGCGAGGTGAGCCAGGTGACCCGCTCCTTCCTCGGCCAGGTGATGATGTCCCGGGTCTGCCCGGGCTGCGGCGGATACGGGACCGTGCTCGTCCGGCCGTGCCCGGAGTGCGACGGCGACGGCCGGGTCCGGACCAGGCGCACGATCAAGGTGCGGATACCGGCCGGCGTCGAGGACGGCACGCACATCCAGCTCGCGGGCGAGGGCGAGGTCGGTCCCGGCGGCGGGCCGCCCGGCGACCTGTTCCTCGAGATCGCGCAGCGCCCGCACGCGATCTTCGAGCGGCAGGGCGACGACCTGCACTGCACGGTGACGATCCCGATGGTGGCCGCGGCGCTCGGCGCGACGCTCTCGGTGGAGAGCCTGGACGGCCCCGCCGACATCGACATCCGCCCCGGCACCCAGTCCGGCCAGGTAATACCGCTCTACGGCCAGGGCGTCCGGCACCTGAACGGCAACGGCCGCGGCGACCTGGTCATCCACGTCACCGTGGAGACCCCGAGCAGGCTGGACCCGGACCAGGAGAAGCTGCTGCGCGAGCTCGCCAAGCTGCGCGGCGAGGAGGCGCCGCCCGGCAAGTTCGCGCCCGGGCAGCAGGGCTTCTTCTCCAGGCTGCGCGACGCGTTCAACGGGCGCTGATCCAGGGACCCGCGGTGCCGCAGCCGCCTGTCTTCCTCGCCGAACGCGCCGACCTGGAACGGGACGTGGTCGTGCTGTCCGGAACCGAGGGCCGGCACGCGGCCACCGTCCGCAGGCTGCGCCCGGGCGAGCGCGCCGACGTGGGCGACGGCGCCGGCCTGGTGGCCGAGT
>JASHTQ010000730.1 GCA_030040475.1 Streptosporangiaceae bacterium | reverse complement strand
GATCGAGTCGGCCGCCGTCATCACCACCGCCGAGCGGACGGTCACGCCGGCGTCGCCCCGGCAGCGTAAGCTCAGGCCGCCGCCGGTGGCATCGCCCAGCCCGCAGAACGACGGCGCGCTGGCACTGGTGCGCGACGTGGTGGGCGGCCTCGTCGTGCTGATCCTGCTGATGGTCGTGGTCCTGGTTGTGATGCGCTCGCGCAGGCAGCGCGACAAGCCGGCGGCCAGCCGCGCCCGCGCCCCCGGAGCGCACTCCCGCAGGACGGATCGGGTGCCCGCGGGCCAGGAGCCGGCGCCGGACGAGGCGGCGGCCGGCCAGCGCCAGCTGGCCAGGCCGGATCCGGCCGCGGCACGCGGATGGACGGCGCCGTCAACCTGGCAGGGCGGCGGCATCGGCGAGGCCGCCGCGGCGCCGAGCGCGCCTTCGTTCCAGCCGGTCATCAGCTCGACGACCAGGGGCGGCACGGGCCCGCGCAGCCGGGGCGGTGCCGGCGGCGGCTCCGGGGGGCCGCCGTGGGATCCGGCGCCCGAGCCCGAGCGGATGATCGGGCCGCTCCCCGCGGCGTCGCCGATATCCCCGCCGCCGGAGCTGAGGCCGAGCATCCGGCTGCCCGGGGACATGGCCGACCCGGGTGCCCCGCCGCCCGCGATGCCGCCGGTGCCCGACCTGTCGTCGCCGGCCGCCTTCGACTTCGGCACGCCCTCTGGGCTCCCCGATTTCGGCGTGCCCCCAGCTCAACCGGACTTCACGGCTCCCCCGCCTGATCCGGGTCCGGTGACGCCCCCCGATGGCCTTGACTTCCGTGCCGGTCCCGAGCTCTCCGCGCCGGTGGCCGGGCCGGAACTGCCCACCAAGAAGGGCCTCGGGTTCGCCGCGGCCCCGGTGCCGACCGACTACGCGGCGCCGCCCGCCGACCCGACCTTCATCTGGGACCTGGCCGCGACGGACGTCTTCCCGGTCGCCGCCGCAGAACCCGACGCGCCCGCGGCGGACCCGGAGCCACCGGGCGCCGACCCGCCGGGTCCAGCCCAGGAAGCCGGGCCTGGTTGAGGACTCCCCGGGGCGGGCGCCGGCAGCGCCGGGCCGGCGGGCTGCTGGCCCTGGCCGCGGTGCTGTGCGCGGCGGGCGCCGGGCCCGCGGGAGCGGCAGTCTCCTCGTCTCCCGCGGTCTCCTCGTCCTCGGCAGTGTCTCCCGCCACGGCGGGATCCGGCTCGTGGACGGTCTACCACGGGGATCCGGCCGGCAACGGGGTGGCAGGGCCGGTGCGCGCGGTGGACACGGCGGCCCGGGCCTGGACCTCGCCGAACCTTGACGGGCAGATCTACGGCGAGCCGCTGGTCTACGCGGGCCGCGTCTACGTGGCCACCGAGAACGACACGGTGTACGCGCTGTCGGCGGCGACGGGGACGGTGGCCTGGTCGGCGCACCTGGCCAGCCCGGTGCCTTCGGGGGACCTGCCGTGCGGGGACATCTCCCCCACCGTGGGCATCACCGGGACGCCGGTCATCGACCCGGCCCGCAGCGAGATCTTCGTGGTGGCCGACGAGTTCGCGCACGGCCGTCCTGCCCACGTCCTGGTAGGCCTCGACACCGCCACCGGCCGGGTGGAGATGACCAGGAACGTGGACCCGCCGGGGTCCGATCCCGCGGCGCTGCTGCAGCGCACCGGGCTCACGCTGGATGACGGCCAGGTGGTATACGGGATGGCGGGGAACTTCGGCGACTGCTCGGACTTCAAGGGCCGCGTGGTGGCGGTGCCCGAGGGCGGCGGGACGCCGCGGTTCTTCACCTTCGACGCGCTGGCCGGGGAGCGCCAGGGCGGGGTGTGGATGGGCGGCGCGGCGCCCGTCGTGGACGCGAACGGCGACGTCTGGGTGGCCTCGGCGAACGGGTCGGTCTTCTCCTACTCCCAGCCCTACGACGACGACGTTGGCGTCGTGGAGCTGTCCCCGGCGATGAAGCTGCTGCAGTTCTTCGCGCCCTCGACGTGGGCGCAGGACAACGCCGCGGACCTGGACATGTCGACCGCGCCGGTCCTGCTGCCCGACGGGCAGGTGATCCTGGCCGGGAAGTCCCGGATCGTGTACCTGCTCAACGGCGCGCACCTGGGCGGCATCGGCCACCCGGAGGCCACGCTGGGCGCGGTGGCCGGGTCGCTGGTCGGATCGGCGTGCGCGGAAAACATCGACGGCGGCGTCGCCGTGGCCGGGATGACGGCCTACCTGCCCTGCCTGTCCGGCATCATCGCGATCCGGGCCACCGGCTCCCCGCCCGGGCTGCGGCTGCTGTGGAGCTCAGGTACCGGCGGCGGGCCGCCGATACTGGCCGCGGGCCTGGTCTGGACCCAGGGTCAGAACGGCATCTTGTACGGCCTGGATCCGGCGACGGGGAAGATCCGCCAGCAGGCCCCGGTGGGCACCCCGGCGAACCACTTCCCGACGCCGAGCGTGGCCGGCGGACTGCTGCTCGCCGCTTCCGCGCGTAACGTCGTCGCGTTCGCCGCGCCCGCATCCGGCACGGCCGGTGCTGCCACCGCGACTGCGGCGCCCAGCCAGGCGGCAACCCCCGCCGCCCGGCCTACGGCCACGGCCACGCCCGCCCCGACCTCTGCTCACGCCGGGCCGACCGTCATCCTCCTCGGCGTCCTTGTCATCGTCGCCGCGGCCGGCTGGATCCTGTTCAGACGGCGAGGCGGCGGCGCGGGCTGAGCCGCGCCGCCGCCCCTTGCGTACCGTCGTCAGGCCGCGTCGGCCACCGTGACCGAGCCGGATGCCTCAGCAGGCTCCAGCGCCAGCTTCAGCACCTCGCGGACGTCGCCGACCGGGTGCACGTCCAGCTTCTCGAGCACCTCGGCCGGAACGTCGTCCAGGTCCGGCTCGTTCCGCTGCGGGATCAGCACGGTGGTGATCCCGGCCCGGTGCGCGGCAAGCAGCTTCTGCTTGACGCCGCCGATCGGCAGCACCCGCCCGGTGAGGGAGACCTCGCCGGTCATCGCCACGTCGGCCCGAACCGGGCGGCCGGACAGCAGCGACGCCAGCGCGGTGGTCATCGTGACGCCCGCGCTCGGCCCGTCCTTCGGCACCGCGCCGGCCGGCACGTGCACGTGGACGCCGCGGTCCTTCAGCTCGCCGACCGGAAGGTTCAGCTCGTCGCCGTGCGAGCGGAGGTAGGACAGCGCGATCCTGGCCGACTCCTTCATCACGTCACCGAGCTGGCCGGTGAGCGTGACCCCGGTCTCGCCGGTCTCCCGGCCGGCCAGCGACGCCTCGATGAACAGGACGTCACCGCCCGCGCCGGTCACCGCGAGGCCGGTCGCCACGCCTGGCACGGCGGTCCTGCGGTCGGGCGCGGCCAGGCTGGTCTCCGGCGTGAACCGGGGCCGGCCCAGGTAGTCCTTCAGCTCGCTCACGCCGACCGTGACCGGCAGCGTGACCTCACCGAGGGCGACCTTCGCCGCGATCTTACGGAGGATCCTCGCGATGGACCGCTCCAGCGACCGCACGCCCGCCTCGCGGGTGTACTCCGCGGCCACCAGGTGCAGCGCGTCCTCGCCGACCGACACCTCCTCGGCGTTCATGCCCGCCTTGGACAGCTGCCTGGGCAGCAGGTGGTCCCGGGCGATGAGCACCTTCTCGTCCTCGGTGTACCCGTCGAGCTGGACCAGCTCCATCCGGTCAAGCAGCGGGCCGGGGATCCCTTCCAGCACGTTGGCCGTGGCGAGGAAGACCACGTCGGACAAGTCGAGCTCGACCTCGAGGTAGTGATCGCGGAACGTGTGGTTCTGCGCCGGGTCGAGCACCTCGAGCAGCGCCGAGGCGGGGTCGCCGCGGTAGTCGGAGCCGATCTTGTCCACCTCGTCGAGCAGCACGACCGGGTTCATCGAGCCGGCCTCGCGGATGGCCCGGACGATACGGCCGGGCAGCGCTCCGACGTAGGTACGCCGGTGGCCGCGGATCTCCGCCTCGTCCCTGACGCCGCCGAGGGCGACCCGGACGAACTTGCGGCCCATGGCCCGCGCGACCGACTCGCCCAGCGAGGTCTTGCCGACGCCGGGCGGGCCGACGAGGGCCAGGACCGCGCCCGAGCGGCGACCGCCGATGATGCCAAGACCCCGGTCCGCGCGGCGCTTGCGCACGGCCAGGTACTCGATGATCCGCTCCTTGACGTCATCCAGGCCGGTGTGGTCCTCGTCGAGGACCCGCCGCGCGTCGGTGATGTCGTAGGAGTCCTCGGTTCGCTCGTTCCACGGGATGTCGAGGACAGTGTCCAGCCAGGTGCGGATCCAGCCGGTCTCCGGTGACGCGTCCGGGGTGCGCTCGAGCTTGCCGACCTCCTTCAGCGCCGCGTCCCTGACCGCCTCGGGCAGGTCGGCGGCCTCCACCCGGGCCCGGTAGTCGTCCTCCTCGGTGGCCGAGTCGCCGTTCAGGTCGGC
>JASHTQ010000729.1 GCA_030040475.1 Streptosporangiaceae bacterium | reverse complement strand
CGCTGAGCGGCCGCTGGCTGACCGCCATCGCGGCCGCCACCTCGGCGGGCAGGTCCGCGCAGAACGTCCGGTGGAAGTCCGCGATCCTGATGAACAGGTCGGGGCCGCCCGGCGCGCCCGGGGCGTCGTACGGGCTGGCCACGCTGGTCGTCGACAGCAGCGACGGCGGGAACGGCTCCTGGACGCTGGCGCAGCTCTCGCCCATGTCGAGCGCGAACGCGGCGAGGAACACGAGCGCGACGACGTCGCCCGCCGCCGGCGCCGCCTGGGAGATCACTGCGCCGCCGTAGGAGTGCCCGACCAGGACGATCGGCCCGGCGATCGTGGTGGCGTACCTGGCGACGGCGTCGGCGTCGAACGCGAGGCTGCGCAGCGGGTTCATCGGCGCCCTGACCTGCACGGACCGGGATTGAAGCGCGCGGATCACCCCCGCGTACCCGGAGGCGTCAGCGAAGGCGCCGTGCACAAGCACGACGGTCGGGGCCGATCCCATGCTTCAGCGTGACGACCGCGAGCCCCCGGCCGCATCGCTCGATCGGGCCATGTCTTGCGTGCCGCGCCGGCCGGCCATCCGGGTCAGCGACACCCGGGAGTTGACGCCGAGCTTCTCGAAGATGTGGCGCAGGTGGCTGTTCACGGTGTGCGGCGAGATGAACAACGTCTCGGCGATCTCGCTGTTGGTTCTGCCGTCCGCGGCCAGCTGGGCGACGGCCGATTCCGCGCTGGTCAGGGCCTCCCAGCCGGTGGCGGGGCGCCTCGGGGTGGTGATCCGCCGCCGGACGCCGAGCTGCCTGAGCCGGCGACGTACCCGCGCCGCGTCCCGGCTGGCGCCCACCCGCGCGGCGATCGCGAGCGCCCGGTCGAGCGAGGCGATCGCGTCGTCGGCGGCGCCCTGCGCTGCCTGGAGCCGGCCGAGGTCCTCGAGCGCCGACGCCGTCGCCAGCGGACGCGGCCCGGTCGCGAACAGCGCCGCCGCCGTCTCCAGCTGGCCGGCCGAGTCCTCCCGCAGCCCCCTGGCGTGCGCCGCCGCCGCCTCGAACGACACGACGCCCGGGTTGAGCTCGCAGCGGTGCGCTGCCTGCTCGACGGCGCGGGCGGCGAGTTCTTCGTCGCCGGCCGCGACGGCGATCCGCACCAGCTGGGGATCGTCCGCGATCTCGAAGGGGAACAGCGGGAACAGCCGCAGCCGGTCCTCGCGGCCGCGCGCGCACAGCCGGTCGTGCGCCTCCTCCGCCTTGCCCTGGGACATCGCGTGCAGCGCCAGGTACCAGGCGGCGTGGGACCGAACGCTCGGGGCGCTCGTCTGCAGCATGATCTTCGCGATCTCGGCGATCTCGGCCGCGCCGCGCTCGTCGCCGGCATGGATCCGCAGCTTGCCGAGGGCCACCACCGACGGTGCCTCGAGCACGCCGACGACCAGGTGCGCCTCCTCGACGCTGTACCGGCCCTCAAGCGCGACCGCCGCCTCGCCGAACTGGCCGGTCTGGAGCAGCTGGCGCCCCCGTGAGGTCTCGAGCACGCGCAGCGCCCAGTTCTGCCGGTCCCGCTGGGCGGCCGCGACGCCCTCGTCGATAACGTCGCGGGCCTCCTGGTACCGGTCCGTGGCCGCCAGCAGCCACGACCTGAAGACGTGCCCGAGCCGCTGGCGCGCGTCGTCCTGGCCGTCGAGCCCCCGGCGCTCGGCCGCCTGGAGGATCTCAAGGCCGCGCTCGAAGCGGTAGGTCTGGTAGTGCACGGCCGATTCCGGCAGCTCGAAGGCGAACCAGCACGCGTGGTTGCGGCTGGAATACACGGCCTCCCGCGCCTTGCCCTCGACGGCGAGCGCCTCGTCGGTGCGCCCGGCGACCACCAGGCTGTGAAACAGCGCCGCCCACAGCCAGGCCCGCAGGTCGGCGGTCAGCTCGGGCAGCGCGAGCGCCGCGCGGGCGTTGTCGGCGCGCAGGTCGGGCGACAGGTCGAACATGCTGGCGACGCTGAGGCGGACCTGGGCCTCCTCCGCCGCGGGCAGCACCTGCCGCAGCGCGGTGTCGGCGAATCGCCTGCCCTCCTCGCCGAGGCCGGCGGCGAACAGCGAGACGGCCCGCCTGGCGACCAGGGGACCCCGGAGCGGATGCCGGGCCGGCGCCAGCTCCAGGGCCTGTCCGGCCAGCTCGGCGGCGGTTCGGGGGTTGGTCGTCCCGAGCGCGTCCGCGGCCTGCCGCAACGTTGCGATCGCGGTTTCGTCGCCCGGCTCGGCGCTCTCCGCGAGCTGCTGGGCCACCTCGACGGGGAGCGCGCCGCGGGCCAGCAGCACGTCGGCCGCCTGCCGGTCGAGCGCCCGGCGGACCGGGACGGGGGAGCTCGCCCGCACGGCCTCGCGGATCAGGTCGTGCCCGAACGCCAGCCTGTCCCCGCTGGAGACGAAGATGTCGGCGTGGCTGAGTTCCTTGACCGGATCCAGCAGGTCGGCGACCGGCAGCCGGGTCATCTCGGCCAGGTCGTAGAGGGAGAACCGCCTGCCGAGCGCCGAGGCGAGCGTCGCCAGCCGGTCGGCGGTCGGGGACATCCGCAGCAGCCGGCCGCGCATGCTGTCGCTGACGCGCCGTGGCAGGCGGTCTTCGAGCAGCCTCGCCGTGCCGGCCTGCACCGCCACGATGTGCTCGTCCTGGAGGCCGCGGAAGAACTCGATCAGCAGGAACGGGTTTCCCTGGACGAGCTCGGCCTTGCGCAACAGCTCCTCGTCGGGCTCGGCGCCCAGGACGTCCGTGGCGATTTCGGCCACCGCCCTGGGCCCGAGCGGGCCGAGGCGGATCATCTCGGCCCCGGCCTCCTGCAGCTGCTCCTTGACCGTCTGCACCTGGGGAATGCCCTGATCGGGGCGGAACGCCATCACCCAGCCGACCGGCAGCGAGGCGAGCCGCTGCGGAAGCTGCCGGATCGCCGCGGCGCAGCCGACTCCGCTCCACTGCAGATCGTCGAGGCACAGGAGCAGCGGGTCCCGCAGCGCCGCCTCTTCGATCAGGGCCTGGATGTCCTGCAGCAGCCAGAACCGCTGCTCCGGCGACGCGTGGTCGTCGCCGAGGGCGCCGCGCGCGACGAGCGGATCGTCGCCGTCGAACAGCGCGTCGAACAGCGCGTCGAGCTCGACCACCCGGCGCTGCGGCTCCGCCGCCCCGCGGCCGACCCGGAAGGAGCGCTCGGCGGCCATGGCCGCGCACGCATCGAGCAGCCGGGATTTCCCGAGCCCGGCCCTGCCCTCGACGAGGATGACCGAGCCGACCCCGGAACGGACCTCGTCGAGGCGTGCGCCGATGGCGGCGAGCTCGTCGCCGCGGCCGCGCAGCGGAAGCCCCTGCATGCCTTTTACCGCCGGGTCTCCCACGTCGGGAGTGTACGTCCGCCCTGGCCAAGCAGCCAGCCCGCTCAGGCAGGCGGACATCGATGAAGACCAGCCAGGTCGGCTCCCCGGGCCTGGCGGCCGGGCGGGGACACGAGTTCGACCCAACTGGATCGCCAGTTACCGCGACGACGCTGCCCGCGGCCGGTCGCAGGTCAGTCGAGGTAATCCCGCAGGAGCGTGGAGCGGGAGGGGTGGCGGAGCTTGGACATGGTCTTGGACTCGATCTGGCGGATGCGCTCCCGGGTCACCCCGTAGACCTTGCCGATCTCGTCCAGCGTCTTCGGCTGGCCGTCGGTCAGGCCGAACCGCATCGAGACCACCCCGGCCTCCCGCTCCGACAGCGTGTCCAGCACCGAGTGCAGCTGCTCCTGCAGCA
>JASHTQ010000728.1 GCA_030040475.1 Streptosporangiaceae bacterium | reverse complement strand
AGGGCGGCCGTGCCGGAGTCCGGCCAGCGCGCGGCCGCGTGCGCGGCCCCGTGCCGCAGCGCGGCGTTCAGCCCGTCGCGCGGCTCGTCGGGCACCACGAGGGCGCCGAGCCCGGCGAGCGCCTTTTCGGCGACCGGATCGTCGGTGATCACGATCGTGCGGGCCACCTGGTCGCAGTCGAGCACGGCGGCCACCGTGTCGCCCGCGATCGCCAGCGCGAGCTCGCCGCGGCGCGGCCCGGCGAAGCCCGCGAGCCTCGACTTGGCCTGCGCAAGCAGCTTTACCGGAATAAGCACTGACCAGGTGATCGGCGCATTATCGGTCATATTGTTGATCCTGCCTCGACATCGGGCCACCTCAACCAGGAGACTGACGGCATGAGCACGCAAGGCGCTGACCAGCCTACGTCCAGTCGCGCATGGGGTTACTCACGCGGCTGGCGGCTGTTCACGGTGGCCATCCTGCGGCCGCTGCTGCGGCTGCCGATCAGGCACAGGTGGCAGGGCAGGGAGAACTTCCCGAAGACCGGCGGGGTCATCCTGGCGCCCAACCACCTGTCCTACGCCGACTGGCCCACGGTCGCGCTGTTCAGCGACGCCTACGGGCACAGGTTCCCGGTGTTCATGATCAAGTCGGCGGTCTTCGACGTGCCGTTCATCGGCAAGCTCCTGTACAAGGTCGGCGAGCTGCCGGTGTACCGCGGGCGCAACGACGCCGGGCTGGTGCTCAGGCAGGCCGAGGAGGCGCTGCGCGCCGGGGCCTGCGTGATCGTCTACCCGGAGGGCACCGCCAGCCGCGACCCTGACCTGTGGCCGATGGTGGGCAAGACCGGCGCGGCCAGGCTCGCGCTGACCACCGGCGTCCCGGTGATCCCGATCGCGCACTGGGGCGCGCAGGACATCCTGCCCTACGGCAGCAAGAAGCCGAAGCTGTTCCCGCGCAAGACCGTCCGGATGGTCGCCGGGCCGCCGGTCGACCTGTCCAAGTACGCCGGGCAGCGGCTGGGCGCGAGCACGCTGAAGGCCGCCACCGCCGACATCATGGCCGACGTCACCGCGCTGCTCGCCACGATCAGGCAGCAGACGCCGCCCGCCGTCCCCTACGATCCCGCCGCATCCGGTTCCGGCTCCAACGAAATCGGCCGAACGGGCGGTGGTGCGCCGGCCGAGCCGGCCGTCACGTCCCCGGGGCAGGACCCGGAGGCATGAGGGCTGCGGTTCTCGGCGCCGGGTCGTGGGGGACCACGTTCGCTCAGGTGCTCTGCGACGCGGGGACGCCGGCCGTGCTGTTCGCCCGCAGGCCGCTGCTCGCCAAGGCGATCGCCGAGCAGCACGAGAACCCGGACTACCTGCCCGGGGTTGCGCTGACGCCATCGCTCGCCGCTACCTGCGAACCCGGCGACGCGCTGGCGGGCGCGGACCTGGTGGTCTTCGCGGTGCCGGCCCAGACGCTGCGCGCCAACCTGGCCGAATGGGCGTCGCTGATCCCGCCGGGCGCGCTGCTCGTCAGCCTGCTGAAGGGGATCGAGCTCGGCACGGGCAAGCGGATGAGCTCGGTGATTACCGAGGTGCTGGGCGCCGACCCGGCGCGGGTCGCCGTCATCACCGGGCCGAACCTGGCCGGCGAGATCGTCAGGCGCCAGTTCACCGCGACCGTGGCCGCGTGCACCGACGCCGACGGCGCGGTGGCGCTGCAGGGCGCGTGCCACACGCCGTACTTCCGGGTGTACACGAACACCGACGTGACCGGGTGCGAGCTCGGCGGGGCGGTGAAGAACATCATCGCGATCGCGGTCGGCATCGCGGTCGCCCTCGGGCTCGGCGACAACACCAGGGCGACGCTGATCACCCGCGGGCTGGCCGAGATCGCCCGGCTGGGCTCGGCGCTCGGCGCGCAGCCGCAGACGTTCGCCGGCCTGGCCGGGATGGGGGATCTCGTCGCCACGTGCAGTTCGCCGCTGTCGCGCAACAGAACGTTCGGTGAGAACCTGGGGCGCGGGCTTTCGGTGGCGTCGGCCGCTTCGGCCACCGGGCAGACCGCCGAGGGGCTGGCGTCCTGCGAGCCGGTGCTCGGGCTGGCCCGCGCGCACGGCGTCGAGATGCCCATCACCGAGGTGGTCGCGGCGGTCACTCGGGACGGACTGCCGATCACGGCGGCCGCTTCGATGCTAGCGTCACGTGCAGCCAAGCCCGAGTGGTACCAGTAATCCCCGTCTCGAAATCCCCGTCTCGCCGGATATCGCAGGAATCGCAGCAATCGCAGGATGGAGCCCGTGGACATAGTGCGTAAGCAGGCCGGAGAGAACACCCGCGCGGTGCACCTCCCCGGGCCGCCGACGCCCGCCCAGCAGCCGCTCGGCACGCCGGTGTACCGCACCGCGGCGTTCAGCTTCAGCACCGCGGAGGAATACCGCGCGGTGCTGAACGACGAGACGCCCGGCTACACCTACAGCAGGATCGACAACCCCACCGTGGACGCGTTCGCCCGCGCGGTCGCCGCCCTTGAGGGGGTGAACCTGCAGCGCTGGCCCGCGGCGCAGGCGTTCGCCTCGGGGATGGCCGCGATCAGCGGCGTGTTCTGGACCTTCGCGCGGGCCGGCGCGCACGTCGTCGCGTCCTCTGCGGTGTACGGGGGCACGTACTCGTTCCTGCGCAACGTGGCGTCCAGGTTCGGCGTCGAGACCGACTTCGTCGACATCACCGACCTGGACAAGGTGAAGGAGGCGATGCGCCCGGCCACCAGGATCGTGTACGCGGAGACGATCGCGAACCCGACCACGGCGGTTGCCGACCTGCGGCGTCTCGCCGAGATCGCGCACGACGGCGGGGCGCTGCTGGTGGTGGACTCCACGCTGGCGCCGCCGGTGATCTGCCGGCCGCTCGAGCACGGCGCGGACCTGGTGCTGCACTCGGCGACCAAGTACATCGGCGGTCACTCCGACGCCACCGGCGGCGTCGTCACCGGGCGGATCGAGCTGATCAGCAACATCCGCGGCGTCCGCGTCGACACCGGCGGCTGCCTGGCCCCGGACGAGGCGTTCCTGCTCCGCCGCGGCCTGGAGACGCTGCCGCTGCGGGTGCGGCGGGCCTGCTCGACCGCCTCGGTGTTCGCCGCCGCGCTGTCCAGGCACCCCGCCGTGCTGCGCATCGACTACCCGGGGCTGCCCGAGCACCGCGGGCACGCCGCCGCCCGGCGGATGTTCGACGCGGGTCCGGAGGGGGTGCGGTTCGGCGCGGTCGTGACCGTGACCCCGCACGGCGGACGGGACGCGGGGATGGCGTTCGCCGACAAGCTGCGGCTGGCCCAGCTCGCGACCTCGCTGGGCGGAACGCACACCAAGGTGAGCCACGTGGCCTCGACCACGCATCGCCAGCTGGACGACCGGGCGCTGGCGGCCGGCGGCATCGACCCCGGGGCGGTACGCTTCTCCATCGGCCTG
>JASHTQ010000727.1 GCA_030040475.1 Streptosporangiaceae bacterium | reverse complement strand
GGGTCGTGCCGCCAGGCGGCCGCGCTGACCAGCGCGGTCTGGTCGCGGAGATCATCGAGCATGCTGACAAGCAGCGGGTTTCCGCAGCCCGCGTACAGCTCGCGGTGGAAGTCGCGGTTGGCCAGGCTGCGTTCGGCCTGATCCGACGCGCTTTTGGCGCGGGCCAGGGCGGCGTGCGCGGCGCGCCAGTCGTGCCCCGCGGCGATGGCGCGGGCGAGCGCCTCGGGCTCGAGCAGCAGCCGCGCGTCGTAGACGTGGCGGGCCGCCTCGTCATCGACGACGCGCACGACCGCGCCCTTGTACGGGTTCATCGTCACCAGGCCCGCCCCGGCCAGGGTCTTGAGCGCCTCGCGCACCGGGGTCTTGGAGACGCCGAGGATCTCGGCCAGGTCGGTCTCGACCAGGGCATGTCCCGGCCTGAGCTCGCCGGTCAGGATCGCGTGCTTGATCGCCTCGAGCACGGCCACCGTCCGTGACGGAAGCGCGCCCGCCGCGCCGGTCAGGGACGCGGACCCGGGCACGGCAGGCCGGGTGGCCGGAGAGTTCATGGTGTCCAATAGTACTCGCGTGTCCGGTTAGTTAGATATCGTATATCGTATATGACCAAGCGCGACGCTACCCCAGGGAGCGCGCCGGTGTCAACGACGGGCTCGGCCCGGTCAGGCCGGGGGCTCCGTCCGGTCTGGCGGGGGCTCCGCCCGGGCGCACGGGGTTAAGCTGTGTGTAGCACGTGGTTGCGTCTAGGGTTCCGCTGGCCGCCCGCCAGGCAAACACAATCAGGGCGGCCGGGGCTGGACCGAGCGACGCCGCGACCCGGACAGCCCGGCCCGGACGGGCCGGAACCCGGGGAACACCTGACGGGATAGAAACCCTGAGGGCTCCTGTTCAGCCTGCCTGAGGAGCCTTGTTGGACCCGTCGACCACCCTCCCGCTCGCCGTCACGCTCGCGGTCCTCGCCGCCGCCGTCACGCACGCCACCTGGAACGCGATCGCGCACGGCATCAAGGACCAGACGCTCGCCTTCGCGCTGATCGGCGTGGGCGGCATCGCGGTCGCGATCCCGCTCACGATCCTGGCCACCATGCCCAGGGCGGACTGCTGGCCGTACCTGGCGGGGTCCGTCGCGATCCACGTCTTCTACAACCTGCTGCTGATGCGGTGCTACAGGTACGGCGAGTTCGGGCAGGTCTACCCGCTCGCCCGCGGGATATCGCCGCTTGTCGTGACCATCCTGGCCGCGGTGTTCGTGCACGAGCACCTGGCCCTGCCCCAGATCGGCGGGGTGCTCGTGGTTTCCGGCGGGCTGGCCACCTTGGTGCTGGCGGGCCGGCGGCCGGGCCGCGCCGCGTTCCTCGCGGCCGTGGGCACCGGCCTGACGATCGCCGCCTACACCACGGTGGACGGGGTGGGCGTGCGGCTTTCGGCGAGCCCGGTCGGCTACATCGGCTGGCTGATGCTGCTGCAGAGCCTCTGCGTGCCGATGTTCGCCCTGTCCAGGCGGCGCGACGTGATACTCAGGCAGCCGCGCCGGGTGCTCGCCGCCGGGCTGGCCGCCGGGGCGCTGAGCGTGCTCGCCTACGGTCTCGTGCTGTGGGCGCAGACCCGGGGCGCGCTGGCTCCGATCGCCGCGCTGCGCGAGACGAGCGTCATCTTCGGCGCCGTCATCGGCACGCTCGTGTTCCGCGAACCGTTCGGCCGGACCCGCGTGGTGGCCACCGTGCTCGTCGTGGCCGGCATCGTGCTTCTCAACGTCGGCTAGGGGGCCTCGGCAGGGGACCCCGCTGTCCCCGCGGGTACCGAATTCTTCATCTGATGGTTGCCCAAGGGTTTCTTCTCTTTGACTTCTGGTTCATTGTGGGGATTAGCGTCCAGTTTTGGGTGAGTCAATCCGGCGTTTAGGAGGTTCCTTACGTGACGATTGAGGTAAGCAGGCGCCAGCTGATGGCGTCGGCGGGCGGCATGGTGCTGGCGTCCTTCGCCCTGCCGGCCGGCTTGCGGAAGATCCTTGACGGCGCTTCGCCAGCGACACACAACGCGCGCCTGACCAGCGCGCCCATTTCCGAGATCAAGCACGTCGTCGTGCTGATGCAGGAGAACCGCTCGTTCGACCACTACTTCGGCGCCATGCCCGGCGTGCGCGGCTTCGCCGACCCGAGCGTGCCGAAGAGCAGGTTCTACCAGGCCGACGCGCAGAACCCGGACAAGTACCTGCTCCCCTTCCACGCCGACACGCAGAGCACGAGCGCGCAGAACCTGCCCTCCAACAGCCACAGCTGGGGACCGCAGCACGACTCGTGGGACAACGGGAAGATGGACGGGTTCGTGACCGCGCACCTGGCCGCCGACGGCGTGGCCGGCCAGTACACGATGGCCTACTTCGAGCGGAACGACATCCCGTTCCAGTGGGCGCTGGCCGACGCGTTCACGATCTGCGACGGCTACCACTGCTCGATGCTGGGCCCGACCTGGCCCAACCGGCTGTACCTGATGACCGGCCAGGTCGACCCGTCGGGCGTGGCCGGCGGCCCGATCTACGGCAACGAGGTGCCGGCCGAGGGCTACTCCTGGAAGACCTACCCCGAGCTGCTGACGGAGGCCGGGGTGAGCTGGCAGGTTTACCAGGAGATCGAGAACTACGGCATGAACGTGCTCGAGTACTTCGACCAATACCAGAACGCGTCGGTATCGTCGCCGCTGTACCAGAACGCGATGCGCATCTTCCAGGCCGGCCAGTTCGAGTACGACGCCATCCACGACAGGCTGCCGACCGTGTCGTGGATCGTGCCCACGTCCTTCCAGTCCGAGCACCCCGACTTCACGCCGGCGGCCGGCGCGGACTTCGTGGCGAGCAAGATCAACGCGGTGGCGTCGAACCCCGACGTGTTCGCCAAGACGGTCTTCATCGTCGTCTACGACGAGAACGACGGGTTCTTCGACCACGTCACCCCGCCCACACCGCCGGCCGGGACGCCCGGTGAGTTCATCACCGTCGACAGCGTTTCCGACCCGATCGGCCTGGGCTTCCGGGTGCCGGCCATCATCGTCTCGCCGTGGACGGTAGGCGGATTCGTGAGCCACGACACCTTCGATCACACCTCGGTCATCCGCCTGCTCGAGCTGGTGACCGGCGTGGTGAACCCGAACATCACGGCGTGGCGGCGGCAGACCGTCGGCGACTTCACCACGGCCCTCGGCACCGTCCCTTATGGGAGGTTCCCGCGGCTTCCGCAGACCACGGCGCAGCTGGAGGCGGCGGAGAACCAGATCCTGCAGTTCCCGCTCCCGGCCATTCCGGGAGCGAGCCAGACCTTCCCGGTGCAGCCACCGGGTCATAAGCCGGTGCGGGGCGCGGCGGCCGCGAGCACGGTAGGGGTGATCTGAATGTCGCTACGCGATTCTTCCTTCTGGACCGGGCGCCGCGCGCTCGTCGCCGGATCGGCGGCGGTAATCCTGGCGGCCGGGACCGCGGCCGCGCTGGCCGTCGGGGGCGGCAGTCACGATGCCGCCGCCCAGCAGCGGACGGGGCTGAACAAGCCCGTTCACCTGGCCTCGTCGACGTGCACCGGGCCGGCCGGAGCCGCCTACATCGCCACCGCGGGCTACCAGGCCTTCGACGCCATCGACACGGCCAACTGCAGCTACGTCCAGAACTACAACGTGGGCGACCCGCAGGTGCCCGGCGACTCGGGCGACTACAACTACGTCTCAAGCCCCCAGGGCGTCGCCATTCACGGCGACACGCTGTACTTCGCCGACACCGGCAGCGACACGGTGTCGATCATCGACGCGGCCACGCTCAACCCGAAGGACTACAACCCGGCCGAGACCGACATCCACGTCGGCTTCAATCCGACCGACCTGGCGGTGTCACCGGACGGCTCGCAGCTGTGGGTGACCGACACCGGCCCGCAGACCGACTCGCTGCTTGCTGACATCAAGGTGATCTCGACCGCCAACGACACGGTGACGGCCACGCTGACGATGCCGAGCGCACCGGAGCAGATCGTGTTCTCCCCGTCCGGCGCCACCGCCTACGTGACCGCGGCCGACGGGCTGTGGGTGTTCGACACCGCGACCGACCAGGTCGCCGCGGTCATCCACGGCCTGGGCGACCCGCACGGCGTCGCGGTCTCCCCGGACGGCAAGACGGTCTACGTGACCAACACCGACGATAGCTCGGTCGAGGTGATCGATGCCGCTACCAACAGGGTTACAAGCACGATTCCCGTCGGCCAGATGCCGTGGGGGATCGCCGTCTCCCACGACGGCGGCGCCGTCTACGTGGCCGACATCAACTCCAACGAGATCTCGGTGATCAGCACCGCGACCGACGCGGTAACCAGCTCGATCCCGCTGTCCGGCGGTCCCGACGTGCTGGCCGTGACGCCCGACGGGTCGCAGCTGTGGGTCTGCGGGATCGACTCGGCGGTCCTCACGGTGTTCGACACGAAGACCCTGGACACGGTCGGCGCCCTGAACCTGGGCGGTTACGGAGCCAACTCCGGCGACGGTCTCAACCCGACCGGCATCGTGCTGACCAGCACGCCCACCCCTGGCGGAAGCTAGCTCGCCAGGGCCGGAATAGGCCCGGACATGAGGGTGCCCGGCGGCGCAGGGTTTCCGCCGGGCACCTGGCCGTCTACCGTGTGGCCTGTTCCTACCCAGGGAAACGGGGCGAATACGGAGATGGATCACTAATGACGCCCCCACGTAAGCAGTTCGTCACATCTGGACGCCGCCCAGGGATCCTTCTACCTATGTAGACAACGAATATCTACATAGGTAGATTATCTCCATGGCAGCGCGCTGAGTTCTCGCCTCAGACGGTGTCGGTGCTGGCGGCGTTGCACGAGCAGCCGTCGGCATGGCAGCACGGGTACGCGCTAGCCCGCGGCGGGGGCGCCGCGCCACGGCGCCCGCGGTGCCATGAGCTGGCTGGACCCGGTGACGGCCGCGGCCGGGCGGAGAGTGCTGCGGCTGTTGCCCGCGGCGCGGCGGGACTGGGCCGAGGCGGTCTGGGCCGAAGCACACGACGTACCGGCGGGCTGGCCGCGGCTCGCCTGGCGAGTGGGCGGTGTGCTGCTGATTCTCAGGGAGGGACAGATGGTACGCAGGTTCGGCATCCTCTTGCTCGGCGCGCTTGCCGTGGCGGCGGCCTGGGCAGCCTGGCCGAAGTCCTCGGTCCCGCTCATCCATGGCTCCGCGGACCAGGGCGACGTCATCATCACGCTGACGCTGCTGGCCGGCCTGCCGGTGCTGACCCGCTGGCTGCTCGGGGCGCCCGATAACCAGCCGGCCCGGCGGGTCCGGGCCGGCTGTTACGCCGCGATCCTGGCCATCATGGCTGCCAAGGCCACAACCGATATGTTCGTCGGCGCGGCCCCGCACGGGGGAATCGACCTGCATACGTTCGACACCTTGTACGACAACGGGCCCCTCCCGGCGCCGGGCAGCGTGACCGGCGGTCCCGACTGGGCGGCGAGATTTTCATCCTGTTCATAACGGCGTGCTACGTGGCCGCCGTCCTCGCGCTGACCGCGCGGCGCGCGTCGGTGGCCCCGGCCACGCTGGCGATCGGCACGCGCGCGGGCCTGGCGCTGGGCCTGGTGATGTACGCGGTGGACCCGCTCGGCGGCGGGAACTTCGCCAGCGATCCGTGGCTGCGCGGATCCGCGGTCGACCCGGTCGTGGTCCTGGCATGGATCCTGCTGTTCGGCGCGCCGCTGGCGGCCGGCATGCTGGCCGCCAGCCGCTGCCACGTATCTGACAAACCCGGCCGGGCATCCGCCGAACGGGCCTGGCAGGGCCTGGCCGCGGGGCTGGTGTGTAACGGCATCGGTGCCCTGACCGTTACCGCGCTGGGTTTCGGCACGACCGCGCTGATGCTCAAGTCGGCGGGTGACCGCGCC
>JASHTQ010000096.1 GCA_030040475.1 Streptosporangiaceae bacterium | reverse complement strand
CTCGCCTCGTCTCGTCTCGTCTCGTCAGTAGGGGTTGGTGACGTACAGGTCCTGGGCGGGGAACCTGGTGAGGATCTCGACCCCGGCGGGGCCGACCACGACCTCCTCCTCGATCCGCGCGGCGGACCGCCCGTCGGTCGCCGGGCAGTAGGTCTCGAGCGCGAAGACCATGCCCTCCTTGATCTCGACCGGCGCGTCCAGCGAGGTGAGCCTGGAGATGATCGGCCGCTCGTGCAGCGCGAGGCCGAGCCCGTGCCCGAACAGCAGGCCGAACGCGGTCTTCTCGTCCGCCAGGCCGATCTCCTGTGCCGTCGGCCATCCCCTGGCTACCTGGTCGGTGGACACGCCCGGCTTGATCATCTCGATCGCGGCGTCGATCCAGTCGCGGGCCTTCTGGTACGCGTCTTTCTGCGGCTGGGTGGCCCGGCCGACCGCGAAGCAGCGGTAGTAGCAGGTCCGGTAGCCGTTGTAGGAGTGCATGATGTCGAAGAAGGCCTGCTCGCCCGGCCTGATCATGCGGTCGGAGAAGTTGTGCGGGTGCGGGTTGCACCGCTCGCCGGACACCGCGTTGATCGACTCCACGTCGTCCGAGCCCATGTCGTAGAGGCGCTTGGCGGCCAGCGCGACGATCTCGTTCTCCCTGACGCCGGGTCGTAGCGCCGTGGCTATGTCCTGGTAGGTGCCGTCGACCATGGCTGCGGCGGTGGCGAGCAGCGCGATCTCGTCTCTCGACTTGATCTGCCTGGCGTCGAGCATGACCTGCTGGCCGTCACGGATGTCGACGTTCTGCCGCTGCAGCTCGAAGAAGGTGGGGGTCTCGGCCCAGTCGACGCCGACGGGCTCGGTTGCGACGCCGGCGGCCGTTAGCCGGTCCTTTATCTCTGCCACTTGCTTCTGCGTCAGGCCGGAGGCGGGCGGGGCGGCGCCGCGCATCGTGGTGTAGGAGGCGATGCAGTTCTCCGGCTTGAGCCACGGGCAGTACATCCTGTGGTGCACCGCGGCCGAGCCGAAGTCCCACAGCACCAGCTCGCCGGTCCTCGTGTACAGCGCGTACCTGCACAGCTTGTCCCTGGTCCACTCGCCGATCGCCACGCCGGTGAGGTACCTGATGTTGTTGTTGTCGAAGACGAGCAGCGCGCCGAGGCCGGCCGCCTGCATCGCCGTCATGGCCCGGTCCAGGCGGTACCGCCGCAGCCTGGCGAAGTCAACGCGCTCCTCGAAGTCGACGTTCATCCGGCCGGGCGCGGGAGCGAGGGGGAGCTGGGGCACGGCGGGCATCGGGGCTCCTTCGCGGTCGCCTGTGCGGTCGCTGCACCCACCATCCAATGACCTGTGCAGTGAGACTGTCAAGGTGGCGACCGGGACGTGCAGTGTACATTGACATCATGCCGAGCGACTTCGACCCCGGTACCGGGCTCGGGCCCCGGCTGCGCGCGGCCCGCGAGGAGCGGGGGCTGTCCGTCCGCGAGCTTGCTCGGCGGATCGGCTGCTCGGCCAGCCTGATCTCGCAGATCGAGCGAGGGGTGTCGGTGCCGTCGGTGGGGGTGCTGTACTCGCTGGCGACGTCGCTGGGCAGTTCGTCGGACTACCTGCTGTTCGGGTCCTTGACCGCCGAGGCTGCTGGTACGGATGCGGACGGGGATGCGGACGGGGACGGGGATGCGGCGGCCGGCTCGCGGCCCATCGTGCAGCGGGGCGGCGGGCGGAAGATCATCGACCTGGCCAGCGGGGTGCGCTGGGAGCGGCTCACCCCGCAGTCGGACGCGCGGGCGGACTTCCTCGAGGTGGTCTACTCCCCCGGCGGTCACTCCACCGACGAGCGCCGGCCGCTGCGCCACGAGGGGCGGGAGTACGGCCTGGTGATCAGCGGGACGCTGCAGGCCAACGTCGGTTTCGAGAGCTACGAACTCGGCCCGGGAGACTCGATCGCGTTCGACTCCACGACACCGCACGAGTACCTGAACAAGACCGGCGAGGTCGTCCGGGCCATCTGGGTCGTCGTGCACGCCGAGCCGGGCCGCGACTGAACGCCCTTCGAGTGGCACGGTCTGGGGCGGGAGGGGCTGGAGTTAGGGATAGGGGCTGCTGGGAGGAGCGGCGGGGCTCCCTGGCGAGGTTCTCAAGCGCGAGTCGCGCGTACCCGTCCGCCTCGGCGCGCAGCGTCGGCCGCCAGTCCGCCGCCAGATCCACGTCAGGCGCGGGCCGACAGGCCAAGCAGCACCCCGTCGACGACGCGGGCCGCGAAGTCGCCGTCGAACGTCGCGTCCTGGGTCTTTTCCCTGGCCAGGATGATCCCGGTCAGCGCGAGCACGGCGACCTCGATGTCGGTGTCCGGGCGCAGTTCGCCGGTCTCGATGCCGCGGCGCAGGACCGAGCGGATGACGTCGCGGCGCGGCTCGACGACGGTCTCCTTGTACCGCGCCATCAGCCGCGGGTACTTCTCGCCCTCGCCGAGCAGCAGCGCGTACCGGCGCGCCTTCCTCGGGTCGGCCTTGTCCGCGCACATCACCTCGACGATCGCCAGCAGGTCGTCGCGGACCGACACTCCCTTGGGCTCGGGGTAGGGCGACTTGAGCGAGCCGAACGCGGCGAGCAGCAGCTCCTCCTTGTTCGGCCAGCGGCGATAGATGGTCGCCTTGCCGACTCCGGCCTTTGCGGCGACGGCCTCGACGCAGATGCCGTCGAAGCCCTGCTCCGCGAACACGTCAAGCGTCGCCTCGATGATCGCCTGCTCGGCCTGCTCGCTGCGCGGGCGGCCTGGCCGGCGGGCCGGCTCGGCTGCTACCTCCGAGCCGGCCGCGATCACGGGCTGCATGATGCTGGTCACACCTCCCGTTCGGCGTTTTCGAGCATGCCTCGTTCCATTATGGCCAGCTCGTCGTCGTATTGGCGATCGACGGCGCGCACTCTGCTGTCTGAGGCGGCTGCCGCCGCGGGCCGAGGCTTGCCCGGCATCCAGCGCAGCACCACGAACCCGCCGGTGAGCGCGAGCAGCGCCGCGGCCAGCGTGGTGAAGTGCATGGCGTACACGAACGCATCGTTCGCGGGGGCGAGCAGCGACCGGCCCGAGGCGCCGAGCTGCTGCGCGACCGCCTGGGTGGCAGAGATCGACGAGGACGCGGCGCTGCGGGCCGCGGCAGGCAGGCCGGTCAGCGACGGGCTGAGCGAGCTGCGGTAGAACTCGGCCAGGATCGAGCCGAGGACGGCCACGCTGAGCGCCACCGCGACCTGACGGGCGGTGTTGGTCAGCGCCGAGCCCGCGCCGGCCCGCTCCCGCGGCACTACGTCCATGACGGCGGCGGTAGCGGTCGGCATGACCACGCCCATGGCCGCGCCCTGGATGCCGAACAGCACCGCGAGCACCCAGATCGGTGAGGTGGTGCCGAGCGTGGCGTAGCCGGCCACGGCCGCGGCCATGACGAACAGGCCCGTCGCGCCGACCGCCTTGGCGCCGTACCGGCTACCCAGGACGGCGCTGCGCGGCGACAACAGCAGCTGGCCCAGTGCGAACGGCACGGTCAGGACGCCGGCCGTCAGGGGGCTGTAACCCCGGACGTTCTGCAGGTAGAAGCTGGTGAAGAAGAAGACGCCGCCCATGCCGAAGAACACCAGCGCGAGCGCGCCCACCGAAGCCGACAGGCGCCGGTCGCGGAACAGCCGCACGTCGAGGCTGGGGTGCTGGATACGGGTCTCGTACCAGCC
>JASHTQ010000726.1 GCA_030040475.1 Streptosporangiaceae bacterium | reverse complement strand
TCCGCCCTCGGCATGGTGCCGTCCGGCACGGTGAGCGTCCAGGCCATCCGCGAGCACCTCGACGAGGCCGGGCGCGCGTCGCCGACACAGCAGATGGATGCCGCCGCGACCGCCATGCTCACCCGGCTGGCCGACCGGGCCGAGCCCGTCCGCGCCGCGTAAAAGCAAAAGGCCTAGGAGACCGCCACCTGGATCATCGGGTAACCCGTCGCGCCGTTCGGCTCCGGCGGTTCCTGCACGGCGGTCTGCGTGTAGCCGGTCTTGTCGGTGGCCCGGCACTCGATCAGGTGGTTCCCCTTGGTGGCGTCCCAGTACCAGACCCACTGCCGCCAGGTGTCGATGCCGGGCACCTCGGCCAGCGTGGCCTCGTTCCACGGCCCCTGGTCGATCCGCACGTGCACCGCGTCGATGCCCTTGTGCTGCGCCCACGCCACGCCGGCCACCGCGGTCCTGCCTGCCTTGATCACCTGCGAGCCGTTCGGCACGTCGATCCGGGACTCGGTCTTGATCGGCGCCTGCTGCGACCAGCCGCGCTGCGCCCAGTAGGCGTACGCCTGCGAGAACTTGGTGACCTCGATATCGGTGACCCATTTGGTCGCCGACACGTACCCGTACAGGCCCGGCACCACCATCCGCACCGGGAAGCCGTGCGCCACCGGCAGCGCCTGGCCGTTCATCGCTATCGCGAGCAGCGCGTCGCGGTCATCCATGACCGCCTGTACCGGGGTACCGGATGTGAAGCCGTCCACCGACGTGCACAGCAGCTCGTCGGCTCCGGCCTGGATGCCCGCCTCGCGCAGCAGGCTGCTCAGGCTGGTGCCCAGCCACAGCGCGTTGCCGATGTACGGGCCCTCGACCGGGTTGGACACGCAGCACAGCGTCACGTAGTCCTCGAGCAGCGGGCGCTTGAGCAGCTCGTCGAAGCTGAGGGTGATCTCCCGGTTCACCATGCCATGGATCCGCAGCGACCAGCTCGACGGATCGACCTGCGGCAGCACGATGGCCGTGTCCACCCGGTAGAAGTTGTTGTTGGACGTGATGAACGGCGTGATGCCGGGCACGTCCAGGTTCACCCCGCTGGGCAGCGCGGGCACCGTCTCCTTGGGCTTGGGGATGTGCAGGTGGCTTCGCGCCTGCGCCACGCTCTTGCGCTCCGCGAGCACCCGCCCCGCCAGCCCGGCCCCCGCCGCCACCGCCACGGTCGCCGCCCCGGCGCCGAGGAAGCTCCGCCGCTCCGGCCGCCGCGGCCCCCCGCCCGTCGGCTCCACCGCTGAGGTCCCAGGGAACGTCCAGCCCGCCTCCCCAGGCCGACCCGCCCCCCCAGTGCGAGAGAGATCCGCCCCCCCAGGCAGATCCGGCGCCTCCAGCGCGCCCGCCGCCCCCGGCAGATCCGGCGCCTCCGGCACCCCGTAAACGTCCCGCTGCCCGCGCCGGTGCCGGGCAGCCTGGACCGGCGGTGCCCCCCTCGTCACCGCCGGCCCCGTCAGTGGAATCAAGATCCGCAGCACGACCGCCGCGGCGGCCGCTGCGAACAGCGTCGGCAGCAGGCTCGGGAAGGTCGCGGTCGGCCTGGTCGCCGCGGCCCCCAGCCCGACGACCGCGAACACGGCAACTCCCGCCATGCCATAGACCATCCGCCTGGTCGCCGCAACCCCGATCACCGCGGCGAAGATCGCCAGCACGGCAAGGATCCCGCAGACAAGAACGAGCTTGTCGTCCGAGCCGAACTCACTGATCGCGAAGTTCTTCAGCCATGGCGGCGTGAAGTCGATCTGCAACTCCCCGACCGCGACCACGGGCGACCCGTTGGCGCCGGTCAGGCCGGCCACGAGCTGTCCCACCCCAAGCGCGGCCCCCGCTGCGAGCACGCCTGCGATGGCGCCCAGGCCAGCTTGGCGCCTCCTACTGCCCTCCATCGTCATGCCCCTTATTCGTTGCCGATGTGGCGGGGGATTGCCCGACCAGGCCGAAAAAGACGAGACGCCCGGCCGGAGGCAAACCATAGCGCGCACGGCTACGAATAGGAATCATGACGGTCATGGACGGTCCAGGACCCGTGGAGCCCAGCGAGCCCACGCGACCCATGCAGGCAATGCGGCCCGCCGCGCCCCCGCCGGGCACGGGCCACCAGGCTCAGGGCGCCGACCTCGCCGCCCAGATCGTGCTGGTCGCGCGCGGCGACATCGCCGCGTTCGACGCCGTTTACGACCGCATCTCCGCTCACGTCTTCGGCACCGTCAGGCGCGTGATCCGCGACCCTGCCCAGTCCGAGGAGGTCACCCAGGAGGTGCTGCTCGAGGTGTGGCGGAGCGCCTCGACCTTCGACGCCGGGCGGGGCAGCGTCATGGCCTGGGTGAGCATGCTGGCCCATCGCCGGGCGGTGGACAGGGTCCGGAGCGTCCAGAAGGAGGCCGAACGCGAGCGGCGCATCGCCACCTCAGAGATCCCGTTCGACGAGGTGGCGGAGGCCGTCGAGTCCGGTCTGGAGCGCGAGCGCGTCCGGCGCTGCCTGGGCACGCTGACCGAACTGCAGCGCGAGTCGGTCACCCTGGCCTACTACGGCGGCTACACATACGGCCAGGTCGCCAGCCTGCTCAGCGTGCCGCAGGGCACGGTGAAGACCAGGATGCGCGACGCGCTGATCCGGCTACGAGACTGCCTGGGGGTGGCGGAATGAAGCTCAGCGAGATAACGGCGCGCCGGAACGGCGCGCACGAACCGCACACGCTGGCCGGGGCGTACGCGATGGACGCGATCTCGCCGCCGGACCGGGCGCGGTTCGAGCGCCACCTGGACAAGTGCGAGGAGTGCGCCAGGGAGGTGGACGGCCTGCGCGAGGCGACCGCCAGGCTTGCCGCCGCCACCGCGGCGAGCCCGCCGGCCGGCCTGAAGGAGCGGGTGATGGCCGCCGCCGCGCAGACCAGGCAGCAGCCGCCCAAGGCCCCAGCCGCGGAGTCCAGGACGGCCGGGGTGTCCGACTGGCTGCGCAACATGACCGTGCTCACCTGGCCGAACCGCCTCGCGCTCGCCGGCGGCGCGCTCGCGGTCGCCATGCTCGTCCTGGTCGTGACGTTCGGCGTCAGCAACGGCAGCATGCAGCAGCAACTCGACGACGACGTCGCAAGCAGCCAGCAGATCGCCGCCGTGCTGACCGCGAAGGACGCCCAGATGATGACCGGGCAGGTGCTCGGCGGCGGGACGGTCGACGTCGTGGTGTCGAGTTCCAAGGACGCGCTGGTGTTCACCGCCAAGGGCCTGCGCCCGCTGCCCTCCTCACTCGGCTACGAGCTGTGGCTGGTCGGGCCGAGCGGCGCCCGCCCGATCGAGATGCTGCCGCCGGAGAGCGACGGCATGATCAGCCCCGTCGTCGCCTCCGGCCTGCGCCACGGCGACCACCTTGTGCTGACCGCGGAGCCGGTCGGCGGCTCGGCGCACCCGGGCAAGCCGATGATGCTCAACCTGATCCTTTGACGCCGTGCCCGTGACGCAGGCCCCGGCGAGGGCCGCGGTGCTCGGGCTCGACCTGGGCACCAGCCGGGTCAAGGCGCTGCTGCGCGCCGCGGACGGCACCGTGCTCGGCCGCGGCGCCGCCGGGTACCGG
>JASHTQ010000725.1 GCA_030040475.1 Streptosporangiaceae bacterium | reverse complement strand
CCGGCGGTCGGGCCCACGTCGGAGCGCCAGTCCTGCGCCGGTCTCGGCCGGCCGCTCGCGGCAGGGTCCAGCCGGCCGGCCGCCGGGTCCGGCCGGGCGGTCGGTATCAGTTCCGAGCGGGTGGCGGAGACAGGGTCCGGCTGCATGGCGGGGGCCAAGTCCAGCCGGGCGGCCGGCGCCAGGTCCGGTGCGGCCTCGGCCGCCACCACAGGGTCCCGCAGACCGCTGGATCGGCGGCCGCGAACCCGCAGCGGCGCCCCGGCAAGCTCCGGCCGCCTACCGCGCTTGCGGCCCGCGGGTTCTCGCCGACGGCGGGACCCGGCGGGCTTCGAGTCGGGGTCGGCCGCCGCTGCCGGAGCGACCGCAGGGGCGGCCACCCTGGTGCCAGGCAGGGCCAGTGCGAACGTGACGAGTACCGCGGCCGCCTCGGCGCCGAGGCTGACGTCCCTCGCGGTCTCGTTGCGCGTGATGACCAGGCTGCCGCCGCCCGCGGGCAGGGTGAATCCCTGCGCCCAGCCGTCCACCGGGCGGGCCAGGCTGGCCAGCGGCCGCCCGTCCAGGGTCGCGGACCAGCCGCCGGCGGCCTCCGCGAGCAGCAGCGTGCCCGACATCCCGGCCGGTACGATTGCCCCTGCGCCGACGGACCCGGAGGGAACAGGTATCACGGTTCCGCCGGAGGTGACGATGCGCACCCGTGCCACGGTTCCCGCGACCCGCCACAAGTCGTACGCCGGCGCCTGGGTCAGCGACACGAGCCCGGCCGCGCCGTCGAGTTGGCGCGCTAGCGTCTGGTCGATCGGCGCAGGCAGCAGCACGTAGCCGATATCGAACTGGCTGAGCGCCTGGCTCGGGTCGCCGCCGTCGCCATCGGAGGCGGCGGCCAGCGAGGCCACGGCGGCGTCGAGCGCGCGGGTGGCCGGGACCGACTGGGTCAGCTCGGGTTCGCCCAGCGTCGGGTCGGAGGTACGCAGCACGGTGTAGGCGAGGACGCCGCCATCCTGCCGGAGGACCAGCGTCCTTGGCCGGTCGGGGCCGGCCGAGGCGGCCGCCACGAAGGCGGGCAGGATCTGCGGGGCAGCCGTGGTCAGCGGCCCGCGCACGCCCGTGGTGAGCCAGCAGCCCGCCGCGAGCAGCGGCGCGGAAACGGTCGCCGCCAGAGCGGCCATCAGGGCCAGCGAGCGCCACCGCGGCCTCGCCTCGGGCTGGGCTTCGCCCGGCCTGTCTTTCCTTGACCCGGCCGCGCGCCAAAGCGCCTCGATCACGGGCACGGCCGCCAGCAGCAGGCCTGCCGCCGCGATGGCGATCGCAACGCCCGGCCAGGCGCTGACGGCCGAACCGCCCTGCGGCGGCGTGACCCGTACCCGGCTCACGACCAGGGCCACCGCCAGGCCGGCCAGTGCGACGGCCCAGCCCGAGTACACGAGGACCGCGCGCCTGCGGAGCAGCAGTGCGCAGAACGCCGGCAGCACCAGGCCCGCGGTCACCCATACCGGAGGCAGCCCGGGGCCGCCGGGGCTGAGCAGCAGCAGCGATCCCGGCCGCAATCCGGCGGCGGCCATGCCAGGACGGGCCAGCCCGGCCTCGAGCAGGAAGGCAGACGGGCTGGCGAACAGGTGGAAGGTCCAGGGGAGCAGAACCGCCCCTGGCACCACGGCGACGATCACCGCGCTCAGCGCGGCGGACGGGGGTAGCCAACGCCAGGCCGCCAGCGCCGCCAGCGCGGCGACCACCGCGATGGCCCAGATGAGCGGCACGAATGCCGCAGCCACCGCGATCAGCAGGGCGGCCGCCCAGGCCGCCCTGCGGGTGGTGAAGCGCGACGGCTTGGTCGGCGACGGCCCGGTGAGGATCCGCCCGAGGGCGACCGCGATGAGCGGGAGCAGGACGAACGCGACCGCTGTGCCGATGCGGCCGGCCGCCACCGCGCCCATGGCCACCGGCAGCAGCGCGTACGTGCCCGCGATCCATAGCCTGGCCGGCACCGCGGCGGTGACCCGGCGGGCAGCGAGGAACGCCGTTACCCCGGCGGCGGGCACGCAGCCCAGGAGCAGCACGTCGACGGCGAGCCAGGTCTTGCCCGCGAGCAGGGTCGCCAGCGCGGCGACCACGGCAAGGTAGGGCGGCGCGCTGGCAGCCGACCCGACCCCGGTGGCGTGGTATCCCGCTAGGTACTCGCGCCACAGCTCACTCGCGCCGCCCCAGGCGGGCACGAGCGCGCCGCCGCTGAGCGTGCCGGAACCGGTCAGCACCGGGCCTACCACCGAGCGCTCGGCGACCAGCGCGACCACGACGAGGCCCGCGCACAGCAGCACGCCGGGGTTGGTCAGGACGCGCCGGATGACGGAATTCTCGTTCGGCAGCAGGAGGTCGTCCTCGCCCCCGTCGGTGATGGCCGAATGCAGCCCGCCGCCCTCGTAGGCCGGGCCGCGGGACAACAGGCCGGCCATCGATTCCGCCAGCTTGGCCGGCGTCCGGCCCTTCGGCAGCTGATCGCGCAGCACCGCGTAGCCGTGCTTACGGGTGGCGGCGCGGCGGCGCCGGGCCCGCCACACCTTCAGCGGGTGACGGGTCAGCCAGGCCAGCGCGCCGAGCTGATCCCAGGCCTTGCGCTGCTGCTTGGTGATCAGGAAGTAGGTCGCGCGGACAAGCGTGCCCGCGACGCAGCCCGCGATCATGACGAGCATCGGGCCGAACGGCACGTTCACGGCGAACACGTACAGCGCCCCGCGCCGGTCCAGCATGCGCGGCCGCCCGCCCGCCGCGGGGGCCTTCCTGATCTGCCTGGCGGAAAGCTCCCGGTGGAACACGACGGCGTCGGTGACCACCCGGACGTCGTAGCCCGCAGCGTGCGCGCGCCAGCAGAAGTCGACGTCGTCGCGGCCGAGCGGCAGGTTGGCATCGAAGCCGCCGAGCTGGTCCCAGACGTCGCGGCGGACCAGCATGCCCGCGGAACTGACGGCCACCACGGCACGGTTCCCGTCGTGCTGGCCCTGGTCGATCTCGCCGAGCTCGATCCCGGTGACGCGACGGCCGGCCCGGTCGACGGTGATGCCTGCCTCACGCAGCACGCGCCGGTCGGCCAGGTCCCGAAGCTTCGGGCCGAGCACCGCGGTGGTCTTGCTCCGGCTGGCGGCCCTCAGCAGCTGCTCAAGGGCGTCGGGCGCCGGTTCGCAGTCGTCATGCAGCAGCCAGATCCACTCGACCGGCGTCTCCTGATCCGGACCCTGCGCAGGCACCGGAGCGCGCGCCGCCGGGTGCTGCAGGGCACGGGAAATGGCGGTGCCGTACCCGGTATCGGGTTCCATGCCGAAGACCGCTCCCGGGCCAAGCAGCTCGGTCAGCATCGCCCCGCTGCGGTCACTGCTGCTGGTATCGACCCCGACGGCTCGGTGCACGGGTTGCGTCTGCGCGCGCATTGCCTGGATCAGACCCGGCAAGAATCGAGCACCGTCGTGCGCTACCAGCACGGCGGTGACGATATGACGGCGGCTCGGTACGGTTTGTGTCAAGGATCCTTGCTCGCGGCGTAGGCATCGGCGCCCCAGTGCGGCTACCCGCCCGGCAAGAGCGCGTGGACTACGTGAACGTCAACCCCCGCGCTCACGACAGAATTAACCATACACAGCCAGGTCAGGCTCAGCAGGGCGAACGTGCGATGTATCGATTTCCCTGGATGGCCCCTCGATAGCGTGGCGCCCTAGATGGCCTGGCGCTTCAGCCGACGGCGCTCCCGCTCGGACATGCCGCCCCAGATGCCGAAGCGCTCGTCATGCTCAAGGGCGTACTCCAGGCACTCGGCCCGGACCTCGCAGCTCCGACAGACGCGCTTGGCCTCCCGGGTCGAGCCTCCCTTTTCCGGGAAGAACGCTTCCGGGTCGGTCTGCGCGCACAGCGCCTGGTCCTGCCAGCCCAGCTCTTCGACGTCGTCCGGTCGGACGAAGACCTGCACCAGCGGGACGATCACCTCGGTCACGGCATCCTCCCTCCCCATGTCGATCCCCCGATCTCGCCCGTGTTCGTGGCGGCGAGAATCACATCAATGAAATTACACTCGCGTGTCTTGCTTCACGTCAAGCTGGAAAGGTGATAATGGTCGGCCGGATGTCCAAGATGCGAGAAAGATCACTCGGAAACCCCGGTTCAGGTGAGTCTCAGCTAGATCACTGTTGCCTGTGGTACCAGTGAGGACTTAGGGGTAGTGGTCCACGGCGGCCGGGCCGCACGGCACGGGCGCGGACCGGACCTGCGACACTTTTCCTTATGCGCATCACCGTGCTGGCAGGCGGCGTGGGTGCCGCGCGGTTTCTCCGCGGGCTGAAGCTGGCCGCCCCTGACGCCGAGATCACCGTCATCGGGAACACCGGCGACGACATCACGCTGTTCGGCCTGCGGGTCTGCCCTGACCTGGACACCGTCATGTACACGCTGGGCGGCGGCATCAACGCGGAACAGGGCTGGGGCCGCGCCGAGGAGACCTTCAGCATCCGGGCCGAACTCGCCGCCTACGGCGCGAGCCCGGACTGGTTCACCCTCGGCGACCGGGATTTCGCCACGCATATCCTGCGCAGCCAGCTGCTCGCGGCGGGCCAGCCGCTGGCCGCTGTCACCGAGGTGCTCTGCCGGCGGTGGCAGCCGGGCGTCCGGCTGCTGCCGATGTCCGACGATCCGGTCGAGACGCACGTGCTGCTCGCCGCCGACGGGCGCGAGGTGCACTTCCAGGAATGGTGGGTGCGGCTGCACGCGGAACCCGCCGCGACCGCGATCATCGCGACCGGCGCGGAGCGGGCCGTCCCGGCTGCTGGCGTGCTCGACGCGATCGCCGCGGCGGACGTGGTTCTGTTCCCGCCGTCGAACCCGGTGGTAAGCATCGGCACCATCCTTGCCGTGCCCGGCATCAGGGCCGCGGTGGCGGCGAAGACCGTAGTCGGCGTGTCGCCCATTATCGGCGGCGCGCCGGTGCGCGGGATGGCCGACGCATGCCTGGCAACCATCGGCGTGGCGACCACCGCCGCCGCGGTCGGCGCGCACTACGGGCCGGACCTGATCGACGGCTGGCTGGTCGACGACCAGGACAAGGCCGCGACCGACGACCCGGCGCTGGCCGGCATCGAGGTCCGCGCCATGCCGCTGTACATGCGCGACATGCCGTCAACCGCGGCGATCGCGCGCGCGGCCGTCGACCTGGCCGTAGAGCTGGCCCGGAAGCCGCGCCGATGACCGGCCCCGTGACGATCGCCGCGGTCACCGGGCTGCCGGAGGTCACGGCCGGGGCGGACCTTGCCGCGCTCATCGTGGCGGGCGCGGCCGATCTGCGCGACGGCGACATCCTGGTGATCACCTCGAAGGTCGTCAGCAAGGCCGAGGGCCGGGTGGTGACCGCCTCGCGGGATCAGGCGATCGAGGCCGAGACCGTGCGGGTGGTCGCGCGGCGCGGCGGCACGACCATCGCCCAGACCCGGCACGGCCTGGTCCTTGCCGCCGCCGGAGTGGATGAGTCCAACACCGCGCCGGGCACCGTGGTGCTGCTGCCCGCCGATCCCGACGAGTCGGCCCGGCGGCTGCGCAAGGCGCTGCAGACCCTGACCGGCGCCCGGCTCGGCGTGGTCGTGACCGACACCATGGGCAGGCCGTGGCGGGCCGGGCAGACCGACAACGCCATCGGCGCGGCGGGCGTGCTCCCGGCGCGCGACCATCGCGGCGAGGCCGACACCTTCGGCAACATCCTCGAGGTGACCGTGGCCGCCGTCGCCGACGAGATCGCGGCCGCGGGCGACCTGGTCAAGGGCAAGGCGCTCGGCGTCCCTGTCGCGGTCGTGCGCGGGCTGGCCGACCTGGTGACCGAGCAGGACGGGCCGGGCGCGCGAGCCCTCATCCGCTCCGCCGACGAGGACATGTTCCGGTTCGGGTCGGCGGACGTTCCGCTCGCCCGCAGGACCATCCGCGCGTTCACCGCCGAGCCGGTCGACCCGGGCGCGATCCGCCGGGCGATCGGCACCGCGCTGACCGCACCCGCGCCGCATCACAGCGAGCCATGGCGTTTCGTCATCCTGGAGACGGCGGAGGCCAGGACGGTGCTATTGGACGCGATGCGCGAGGCCTGGACCGCCGACCTGCGCGGCGACGGTTTCACGCCGGAGCAGATCGCCCGCAGGCTGCGCCGCGGCGACGTGCTGCGGGACGCGCCGCTGATCATCGTGCCGTGCCTGGTCACCGACGCCGCACACGACTACCCAGACGAGCGGCGCAACCGGTCTGAGCAGGCGATGTTCACCGTCTCGATGGGCGCGGCGGTACAGAACCTGCTGATCGCGCTGGCCGTCGAGGGGCTGGGCTCGGCGTGGATCTCCAGCACCCTGTTCTGCCAGGATCTCGCCGCCGACGTCCTGGACCTGCCGGCCGGCTGGCGGCCGATGGGCGCCGTCGCCGTCGGCCACCCCGCGGAGCGGGCCAGGCAGCGCCCGCCCCGCGACCCCGGCGACTTCCTGCTGGTCCGCTGACGCGCAGCGGCGCGCTAACGCGCTCAGGATCGGCAGGCCGGCCCGAACCGAGGCGCAGACGCCGTCGGTGGCGGCCGCGGCGGCGAGCCGCTCCGCCGTGACCTCGCCGTAGGTGGTGGTCCGCTGGCGCATGGGCCGACCGAGCGGCGCCACGATCGAGCGCAGCCCGCTGATCGTCTTATACGAGCCGTGGTCGGCGCCGGCCATCCGGCTGATCGTCTCCTCCATCAGCGTGCCGCCGAGGTCGTTGGCGCCGCCGCGGAGCACGTCCCGGCAGCCCTCGTCGCCCAGCTTGACCCAGGAGCACTGGATCGAGTCGATCGATCCGTGCAGCAGCAGCCTGGCGACCGCGTGCACGGCGCGGTTCTCCCGCCTGGTCGGCCCGGGCCTGGCCAGGCCGGCCAGGTAGATGGGAGCGTTCGCATGGATGAACGGCAGCAGCACGAACTCGGTGAAGCCGCCGGTGCGCTCCTGGATCGACCTGATCACGCGCAGGTGGCCGACCCAGTGCGCCGGGGTGTCGACGTGCCCGTACATCATCGTCGCCGAGGTGGGCAGGCCGAGTTCGTGGGCGGTGCTGATCACCTCGATCCAAACCGAGGCGGGCAGCTTGCCCTTGGTCAGCACCCAGCGCACGTCGTCGTCGAGTATCTCCGCCGCCGTTCCGGGCAGTGAGCTGACGCCTGCCTCCTTGGCCCGCACCAGCCACTCCCTGATCGGCAGGCCGGTTCGGGACGCGCCGTTGACCACTTCCATCGGGGAGAACGCATGGACGTGAAGATCCGGGCAACGTCGCTTGACTTCGGAAGCGATTTCGAAATATGCTGTTCCCGGTAGATCGGGGTGAATGCCTCCCTGCATGCAGACCTCGGTTGCGCCGGCGTCCCAGGCCTCGGCGGCGCGGTCGCCGATCTGCTCGAGGGAGAGGGTGTACGCGTCGGCATCGGTACGGCGCTGGGCGAACGCGCAGAACCGGCAGCCGGTGTAGCAGACGTTGGTGAAGTTGATGTTGCGGGTTACGACGTAGGTCACGTCGTCGCCGATCACGTCGCGGCGCAGGCCGTCGGCGATGCCGGCCAGCGCCTCGAGGTCGGGCCCGTCGGCGTTCAGCAGGGCGACCGCCTGATCGTCGGTGAG
>JASHTQ010000724.1 GCA_030040475.1 Streptosporangiaceae bacterium | reverse complement strand
CGAGACAGCACTGCGCGAGACGGGAGATAGCGGCTGGGCTGCCGGGAACGCGATCGTGGTGCCGACGGACGTCACCTCGCCGGCGGAGGTCGCGGCGCTGTTCGAGACCGTACAAGACCGGTGGGGACGGCTTGACCTGCTGGTCAACAATGCCGGGCTGTTCGGGCCGGCGGGCGGGGTGGACGAGATCGAGCTTGCCGACTGGCGGCGCGTGGTGGACACCAACCTGACCGGCGCGTTCCTGTGCGCGCAGCACGCGGTGCGGCTGATGAAGGCGCAGGATCCGCGGGGCGGCCGGATCATCAACAACGGCTCGATATCGGCGCACGCCCCGCGCCCGGGCAGCGCCGCCTACACCGCGACCAAGCACGCGATGACCGGGCTGACCAAATCCATCTCGCTGGACGGCCGCGCCTTCGGCATCGCCTGCGGCCAGATCGACATCGGCAACGCGGCGACCGAACTGACCGAACGGTTCAGCCGCGGGGTGCCGCAGGCCAACGGCACGATCGCCGCCGAGCCCACCTTCGACTCCCGGCACGTCGCCGACGCCGTGCTCTACATGGCCTCGCTGCCGCTGGACGCGAACGTCCTGTTCCTCACGATCACCGCCACCACGATGCCGTTCGTCGGCCGAGGCTAGGAAGCAGGCCCAGAACGCCGGTACCGCAGCAGGACCACGCCGTTGCCGAAGGCCCGGGTTTCGACGAGGGTGAGGCTTGCCGTCAGGTCCGGGTCCAG
Organism: Streptosporangiaceae bacterium; assembly: GCA_030040475.1. The sequence continues at coordinate 3,233 of JASHTQ010000724.1, read as the reverse complement.
GAACATCCGCTTGCCGCGGCCGATCAGCACCGGGTGGACGTAGACCCGGTACTCGCCGACCAGGCCGAGCCGGATGAACTCGGCGGCAAGCTCCGGGCCGCCGACCACCAGGTCGCCGCCCGCGGAGGCCGCCAGCCGCTCGACGTCGGACACGACCACCGAACGGGCCAGGGTCGTGTTCCAGCCCAGGGACTCGGGAGAAAGCGTCCGCGAGTACACGACCTTGGGCTTCTCGACCCAGATGCGGGCGAACTCGGCCGCGACGGGCGTGGCAGCCGGGTCGCGGTCCACGACGGGCCAGTACCCGGCCATCAGCTCCCAGGTGACCCGGCCGTCGAGGAAGGCGCCGGCGGCACCGAGCCACTCGTTCATGTGAGCGTGCAGTTCGGTGTCGACGAGATGCCAGTCGATCTCGCGGTTAGGCCCCTCCATGAAACCGTCGAGGGACACCGACAACGAGAAGACCACGCTCGGCATGCCAGACATTGTGCCGCATCCCCGCGATGGGACATGCTTGCAATCGATAGGAGGGCGCATGACCAATCTCAGTTCGCTGCTCGACCGGGCGGCGGCCGACTACCCGGACCGGCCCGCGATCAAGATGGACGGCCTCGTGCTGAGCTACACCCAGCTTCGGCAGGCCGCCGGGCGGATGAGCGCGCTGCTCGCCTCGCTCGGCGTGGAGCCGGGCGACCGCGTCGGGATCATGCTGCCGAACGTGCCCGCGTTCCCGATCGCGTTCTACGGCGCGCTGGCCGCCGACGCGATCGTGGTGCCGATGAACCCGCTGCTCAAGAGCCGTGAGGTCGCGTACTACCTGGGCGATTCCGGGGCCAAGGCGCTCGTCGCCTGGCACCAGTTCGCCGGCGAGGCGGCCAAGGGCGCCGCCGACGCGGGCGCCACGCTGATCACCGCCGAGACCCCCGACCTGGCCGGCCTGCTCGCCGAGGTGCCCGCCGCAGCCACAACGCCAAACCGGCACGACGATGACGACGCCGTCATCTTGTACACCTCGGGCACCACCGGCCGGCCGAAGGGCGCCGAGCTTACCCACACCGGCCTGGTCAGCAACGCGGAGATCGCCGCCCGGACGCTGTTCGACGTCGGCCCGGACGACGTGATCATGGGCTGCCTGCCGCTGTTCCACGTGTTCGGGCTGACCTGCGGGCTGAACGTGGCGGTCACCGCGGCGGCGACGCTGACCCTGCTGCCCAGGTTCGACCCGGCGAAGGCGCTGGACATCCTGGAGCGCGACCGGGTGACGCTCTTCGAGGGCGTGCCGACGATGTACGCCGCGATGCTCCACCTCCCTGAGGCGGATCCGGCGAAAGCAAGAACTCTCCGCGCGTGCGCCTCCGGCGGCGCCGCGATGCCGGTGGAGGTCATGCGCGGCTTCGAGCAGAAGTTCGGCTGCATCGTCCTGGAGGGCTACGGCCTGTCCGAGACCTCCCCCGTCGCCTCGTTCAACCATCCCGACAAGGAACGAAAGCCCGGCTCGATCGGCACCCCGATCCAGGGCGTCGAGATGCGCCTCATCGACGACGAATGGAACACCGTCTCCGGAAAGGACGCGATCGGCGAGATCGCCATCCGCGGGCAGAACGTGATGAAGGGGTACTGGGACAAGCCCGAAGCCACGAAAGAGGCCATGAAGGGGGCAGGGGAGGTGGGTGGGGGCTGGTTCCGCACCGGCGACATGGCCAGGACAGACGAGGACGGCTACTACTTCATCGTCGACCGGAAGAAGGACCTGATCATCCGCGGCGGCTACAACGTGTACCCGCGGGAGATCGAGGAGGCGATGCACGAGCACCCGGCGGTCGCCGAGGTGGCGGTGATCGGCATGCCGCACCCCGAACTCGGCGAGGAGGTCGGCGCCGCGGTCGCGCTCAAGCCCGGCGCGAGCGCCACGCCCGACGAACTGCGCGCGTTCGTCAGGGACCGGGTCGCGGCGTACAAGTACCCGCGCCGGGTCTGGCTGGTCGACGCGCTGCCCAAGGGGCCGACGGGCAAGATCCTGCGCCGCGAGGTAAGGCCTCCCGAGGACCAAGAGTGACGACTGACGACGGGGAACCGGCGGTCGCCGACGCGGGCGCGCTGGACTTCCTGCTCGCCGACGCGGCGCTCGGGGTGGCGCGCCGGTTCCGGCCGGACGGCTCGCTGCTGCGGCTGGCCGCCGGGCTGGCCCGCCGCCCCCGCCTGGTCGGCGGCCAGGCCGCGACGCTCGCCACCGAGCTGGCCCTGATCGCGGCGGGAAGGTCGGAAAAGACGCCGGGCAAGAAGGACCGCCGGTTCGCCGATCGAGCCTGGGAGACCAATCCCCTGCTCAGGCGCGCCGTCCAGGCCTACCTTGCGGCGGCCCAGTCAACGCAGGCGCTGCTCGACGGGGCCGAACTCGACTGGCGCGACGACACCCGGCTGCGGTTCGTGCTGACCAATCTCATCGCCGCCGCCGCGCCGAGCAACAGCCCGCTGCTCAACCCGGGGCACTGGAGGGCGGTGGCGGAAACCCGCGGCCTCAGCGCGCTGCGCGGCGCGCGGGCGCTGCTGACCGACCTGGCCGCGCCGCCGCGGGTGCCCTCGATGGTGCCGCCCGGCGCGTTCGAGGTGGGCAGGGACCTGGCGATCACGCCGGGCGCCGTCGTGCACCGCGCCGAGCAGTTCGAGCTCATCCAGTACCAGCCGACGACGCAGACCGTCTACGACTACCCGCTGGTCATCGTCCCGCCGATGATCAACAAGTACTACATCACCGACCTGGCCCCCGGGCGGAGCATGGTCGAGTACCTGGTCGCGCAGGGCCACCAGGTGTTCGTCCTTTCCTGGCGCAACCCCGACGCCAGGCACCGCGACTGGGACCTCGACACGTACGGCGAAGCCATCAAGACCGCCATCGACGCCGCCAGAGCGATAACGAAAGCCGTCAGGGCGAGCGTCTGCGCGCTGTGCTCCGGCGGGATCGTCACGAGCATGGTCGCCGCGCACCTGGCCGTGACCGGGCAGCTAGACCAGCTGGCCAGCATCTGCCTCGGGGTGGCCGTGCTGGACCAGGAGCGGGCCGGGACCGCGCAGGCGATCATCGACGACAGGACGGCGGCGGCCGCGATGGCCGCATCAAGGGCGCGGGGCTACCTGGACGGGCGGTCGCTCGCCGAGGTCTTCGCCTGGCTCCGCCCCGACGACCTGATCTGGAGCTACTGGGTCAACAACTACCTGGAGGGCCGCCCGCCCGC
>JASHTQ010000723.1 GCA_030040475.1 Streptosporangiaceae bacterium | reverse complement strand
CCAGTTCTTGTTCCAGTTCACCCGGCTCGGCCTGGGCGAGCAGGGGATGAGACTGGTACGCATCCAGGCAGCCCAGCCAGGTGCGGCGGGCGTCCACGGCCCTGGCCACGAGCAGGTGCCACGAGTCGGGGCCGAAGATCCGGTTCAGCACGCCGCCCTCCTCGAGCGCCGCGTCCTCCTCCGGTGCCCAGCAACTGCCCGCCGTCTCCCCGCGCCAGCGCATGGGCTCGGAGAGCACGAGAAAACGGACTCGGGCCGCGACCGGCCGGAGCAGATCGGCGTCGCCGACCGCATAGGCCGGGTCCTCGAATTCGCCCGTCGTCACCGCCTCCCATGCCGCTTCATAGGTCAGGCACATGGCGGTCCACGTGTCGACGTCGAGGCCCGCCGAACCGCCGCCTGATGGGCGCCGCAGGGTGTCCAGCACCTGGTCAGGGCTGAAGAGGACGGCCGCAAGGAACGGCCGCCTAGTGCACATCCGCCGGGCCACGTTACCGATCACCTGGGCCGCGCTGCCGACGTCCCACCGGCGGGTCCTGATGCCCGCGAGCTGAGCCAGATCGTCGCCGGGCCAGCCCAGGAACCCGTCGCGATCCCATTTTTCCTGGCCGTCAGGCCGGTTCCGGCGGATGGCCGGGTAGATGCCGCCTCGCAGCCGGGCCCGGAACGGGGCAAGCTCCTCTCCCGGCCGCAACGAGATCGTCATCCCTGGAACCCTTCGGGCGTGAACGCGGATCCGAAAAGGGCGCGGAGCCCGGCCCCGAACGCCGTGAGCTTGTAACGTCCGGCGCCTTCGGGCTCGTACGCGTAGCCGAGGAGGTGGTCACGGCGCAGTTCTCCGCGCAGTATTCCGTCCGCACCGAAACCGGCCAGCTCGGAGCGGATGGCCGGGGCAACCAGCATCCGCAGCGGCAGCCGGATCGCCGATTCCCCTGGCCTGGCCTTCTCGTGCAGCACAAATGCCTCGACGGGATAGGGCCACTCGTCCGGCACGGGACCCTCCGGGCACAGCTCGCGGAGGCATTTGCTGTCGACCGACCGGACGGCTTCGGCCAGCCCGATCAAGTACGGGATGGCCGCCTTGTAGCCGCCGGACAGGTAGAACCGAAACTCCTCAGCCTTGCCGAGCTGCCCGCTCTCGAACAGGTGGCGCGCCAGCAGGCCGAGGCCTCCCATGGCCTGCCGGAATCCCTCGGATGAACTCGCGTCCATGCCGGGCACGCGGGCCAGCACCGCGCAGCCTCGGACGTTGGGCAAGGGCGCGGCGGGTTCGGGGAGATAGCGGACGCGGGTGAGCTCTCCTTCGGTCCCGGACGCGGCGAGGGCCAGCGCGTTCCACACCCCGGCGAGCAGGCCGGGCGAGGTGTCGGAGCAGATGAGGATCGCGATGTCCCGTGGCGACAAGGGGAAGTCGGTGCCGTCGATACGGTCGAACGTATCGAGCTCGGCGCTGATCGTGCGCGGCCATTTGCCGGGGCGGACCGCGGCAGACAGCTCGCGGAGCCGACCGGCTTCGGCGGCGTTGTGGCCCGGCTCGCCGGGCGGGGCCAGAGCGCCGGCCAGCCAGGCGCTCGCCTCGTCGCGCGCCATGTCCTCGGGCAGCAGCTCGAACGGTTTGTGGATGTCGATAAGTTCGGCGAGATCGAGATCCTTGAGCTTCTCGTACGGATCGCGGAGCGGGTCGCGCACGCTCAGGCCGACCGAGATCAGGTGCACCGTCATCCGGACCCCTCGGCGGGGGACACGGCCAGGTAGCCGTAGCCTGCCGCGGTCTTGGCGCCCGCGCCGAGCTCGTCTCCCGCCTTGGTCAGCCATTCGGCCGCCAGGCCGACATCCTCGCCGCTGGATCCGTACAGGTCCACCGCGTAGGTGCCGCGGACGGTGAGGAACGTCAGCGGGACGGGGTTGTGGTACTCGGCGGGCGGGACGGGGTTCCCGGTGGCGGCGCCGTCGTAGTAGGGCTTGACGTGCGGGGTCAGCACGTCAGCCTGGACGACGACGGGCTCGGCCGCCGGGATGGCGTCGAGGAAGCACACGGTGCCGCGCGAGGGCGAGGGCTTGCGCTGGCCTTCCGCGGTATCCGTCTGGGGATACGGGAGGTCGTGCCTGGGGCCGCCGAGCACCCGCCACACGTCGGCGGCTGCCGCCCCGGACGCCACGGCCCACGCGGCGGCCAGGCCCTTGAGCGCCGAACCAGGGATCACCGGCCAGCCGTAGGTCCCGTGCAGGGCGAGGCCGATCTCGTGGGCGTTCGCGTTGTCGCCGAGCCCGACCGCCAGCCGCCACTCCGGCCGGGCATGCAGCCGCACGCAATCCCGCTGCCCCGGTCCCGCAGCCAGCCCCCGCAGCGCGGCCGCGCGTCGGCGAGCCACCGCGGACACCAGTTCCGGCTCCTGGCCGAGCCGGTTTTCGCACGCCCAGCGGATCAGCGCCCGCTTGCCGCCGTCGTGCAGCGTGCCCGTGCCGTCGTCGAAGAAGGCGATCCGGTTCACCACGATGAGCGCGTTGCTCTCGGAGCCGGGCCGTGCCTTCCCGCCGAGCCGGTAGGTCTCCCGTTCCTGGCGCCGCTCCCGCACCAGGGCGATCACCGAGCCGAGCGGCCCGGCGGCCGGGATGCCCTGGGCTCGCGGCGGGCCCGGCCTCGGCCCGGGCCGGGGAGAACGGGGAGGATCAGTCATGTCCGTCGCCAGGCACGTACACGGCGTCGGCCAGCCGGCTGAGCCAGCCGACAAGCGCGGCCGCCTCGGCGCTGGCCCGCGCGTACTCCACCTGGCTCATCGCGCCCAGCGCGGTCAGCACCTCACGCGCGTTCCGCGGCTCTGCCCCGCCGGGAAACATCTTCCGCGCGGCCAGCCGTGTCCTGACCGCCTCGCCGGCAGTCTGGTACGCGGCGGCCAGCCGGTCCGGCCGTCCCTGTCCCGGCGCGGCCACGTCCGTATCCTTGGCCTTCGAGGCGATGAACGCGTAAGTCGCGGCCAGCCCGGCGGTGTGCAGCATGACCCGGAGCTGGCGGTAGCGGGTCCGCAGCTCGCGGTCGACGTCGCCCGGCAGCGCCTGCGCCGCCGCGGCCGCCATCCCCTGATCGATCCGCAGCGCGGTCACGATCCCGCCTCGACAAGCCGGCCCCACATCAGCCCCTTGCCGAGGGTCTCGTCTCCCCCGATCTGCAGCGGCTGCCCGTGCAGCAGTCCCCGCAGCGCCGCACGGTTCTGCTCGGTGTCGCCGGCCCCGCGCAGCGTGAGCGAGGCCGCCAGGATCGTCTCGGCCGGCAGGTACTCGCTGTAGAAGGGGCCGTTCTGCACGGTCTTCGACGCGCCGAGCTGCACCCGGACCGCCTGCTCGGTGCACTCGTCCAGCAGGTCGCGCATGATGTCGGAGCCCGCAAGCAAGAGATCGCCGCGCAGCTTGTCCGCGAACGGCCGGAACTCCTCCTCCGGCCCGAGGGCGTCGCCGGCGATCCGGCCCGCCCACGCGGCCAGGTTCTCGTCGTGCGCGGAGCCGAGCGGGACCAGAAACGGTCCCAGCACCTCGCGCTCCGCCCCGATCCAGTCCTTCGATGCCGCCGCGCCGTCGCCGCTGCGCACGTCGGGCAGCGCCGGGATCGTCCGGCCCAGGATCTTGTACTTCCTGGCCAGCCTGGCCAGCGCGATCGACGAGGTGAGCCAGCCGAAGGTGCGCCGCAGGGTCGGCACCGGCATCGCCACCAGCTGCGCGTCCCCGACCGCGAGCGTGCCCGGCGTGGTGCCGCCCTCCTCGTCCGGGCGCTCGATCGCCGACCCGAACACGGCCTGGACGGGTGCGTTGTCCCAGCCCGCGTCGGCGGCGGCCTGCCGCAGCGCGCCCTTGAGGCTCTGTCCCCAGATCACCGGGTACCCGGTCGCCTTCTCCCGCTGCACCGGCAGGTCGAGCACATCCAGGCTGTCGGCCGCACCGGGGTGCACCGGGGATTCGGCGTACAGGTACAGCAGGTAGTGCGTCACGTCCACGCTCCCATCAGCACCACGCC